>JBMOEP010000208.1:0-4168 GCA_049314675.1 Phenylobacterium sp. | reverse complement strand
CATTCACCACTGCTGCGGCGGTTTCGGAAAGACCCGCTGGTGCGACCTGGAGGGGAGGTGCGCCCGGTGGATTCGCCGGGGCACTGGCCTGCCCGACGGCGGGACCGGTGAAGGCTGCAAGCCCGAGGCAGGCGGCGGCAAGTGTCTGGCACACCTTCTTCGCGGCGCGGTTCATCACCGAAACATCATCCTTCAAGTGCATGATCTTGTCCGGTTGCCTTCTGACACGGCTATGAACTTCACTCCAGAGGCGAGACACTAACGGGTTTCAAGGGGACCGCCCAATGTGGCGAGTGTGAGGCGAATATTGAACCCACTCGATGACCCGAGCTGGCCGACCTGGATGTCTTCCTGCCGGTAGAAGACTTCGAGTCGGGTGCATCCGTCGCGCCAGACGACGCCGATGTCCCGGATCACCCAGGCGCTGTTCGCGATGTCCCGGTTTCCGTAGAGGGTGACGCCCCAGTTCTCATTGAGGAAGACCTCGCCGCCAAGGTCTGCGTTTTCCCGGCGTCCTGATCCCGATGCGGCCTCTTCCTTGAGATAGCGGAAGTATCCTGAGCCGCGCTTCAGCTGCACATTGGCCCCGGCTTCCGCACGTCGGACGGCGAGGCTGTCGGCGTCCAGGCGGGTCCTCGCAAAGAGGCTGACCCCGGCCATGGGTTCGGCCTCCACGGCGACGATCCAGTCGGAGGCCTTACTTGCCAGTCCCGAAGTCGTGGAAAACACCTCGGCGTCCCCCGACCTGAAACTGCGGCCAAGGACGAAGTTCGCGCGCCGGCCATCGTCCCAGAGGATCATGGCCCTGCCGGCGAGGTCCAGGCGCAGGCCGTCCTCTGTCAGGTCATAACCCGGGAAGCGGTTGAGGCGGAAGAGGTTGGTATCGTCGAACACGACGGTGACCGAGTCTTCGTTCAGGTAGACCGATGACCCCGAGGCATCCCTTCCCACGACGATTCCAGTGGCGCCCGCCGTAGCCACCGCCTGGGCTGCGGGCTCAAGGATGACCGTGGCGTTCGACATCCGGCGATACAGCGGAAGGGAGACCTCTGTGCCCACTGAGGCCAAGGCCCTTCCCTGTGTCGAGGATCGACCGGCGACGGCTTCCAGGTCGCCGAGGCTGTAGCCATCCATCCGTATGTTGCCGAACACCGAGGCGCGCAGGCCGTTGAGGAGGGTGTCCGTCCGCCTCCAATCACCTTCCAGGGTGACCCTGCGGCTGTCGAGCCCAGGGGTTCCACCCGGCGCCCCCGGGGCGGCGTCTCGGGTCAGGGCGACGCCGGAGGCGCGGATCCTGAGGCGCCCGCCCGCCAGGTTCCCAACGGGCTCGAACCGGCTTTCGACGAAGGGACCGACCTGGGGGAAGGTGCGATCGTCATCCTCGGGGCGGAGCCCCTGGATGCTGAAGGCACCGGCCGAAAACCACGACTGGGCGGTCTGTCGGGTGGCGTAGACCTGGGAGATCAGACGCCGGTCATCCGGGACAAAGGGCCCGCGGCCCACGTAGACCCCGCCGATGTCGTACTTCTCGAACAGGAGGTCGTCAGAGGTACGCTCGGCGGTGAAGCCCCATTTCCACTCCGGCGTCAGGGCGAAGACCCCCGAGGCGAGGAGGTAGCTTCGCAGGGTCGGATCGCCAAAGGCGTCTCCCTCACCGTCGAAGTCCCGGTCGTAGGTGAAGCCGCCACGGACATCGACGGCTCCAGAGCGGAACCTCTGCCGATAGTGGCCGTTCAGGAAAGGGCTCACCTGGCTATTGATCTGGGGGGAAAGGGTCAGGTCTGCAGAGGGATTGAAGACGAAGAGATAGGGTTGCTCGTAGGACAGCCCCCGTCGGCTGGAAGTCTCCAGGGCCGGCTGCAGGAAACCCGACCGCCGCTCGGCCTGGGGGTCCGGGTGCCAGAAGACAGGCAGCCACATCACCGGGACGCCCCGCACCCGGATGACCGCATTGCGGTATCCGACGACTTGTTGCTCGCGATCCTGGACGATCTGGTCCGCCTGGATTGACCAGGTCGGCTTGGTTTCACTGCCGTCCTTCGCGCAGACTTCGCAGGGGGTGTAGATCGCTCGGTTCAGTTCGTTGAGCGTCTCACTCCGGCGAACAGCGCTGGCGGCCGCAAACTTGATCTCGCCCTCGCTGCGGACGGCAAAGCCCTTGGCCGCTCCGACCGACAGCGACTGGTCGAGGACGATCTCGTCGGCGAACTGCGCGGTCCGGTCGGGGTTGAGGATGCGCACGGACCCCTTGGCGCGGATCAGCCGGTCCGCAGGCTCGAAGACCACCTCGTCGGCCGTGAGGGTGCGACCCTGGTATCGCGCCTGGACCTTCCCCTTCGCAACCGTGCGTCCGGTCTCGGAGTCCCGTGTCACGCTGTCGGCTTCGAGATAGAGTTGGTCTGGCGACAGGCCGTCCTCTGCGGGTACCGGCGGCGCGGGTGCGGCCATGGCTCCGCCCGCGGCACCGAGCAGGGCGACCGTCAGATATGCGATCCTGCAAAGAGCCCTGAGCTCCAAGACCTTCATCAACGCCTCATCCGGAAGCGCCGCCTGCGATCTCCCGCCAGACGCAACCACTTCAACCGTCTTCCGTGTAACAGAGCACGGCGAGGCCGGACAGGAGGGCGACAAGGGGAGGGGCCCAGGCCCCCAGAAGCGGTGGGATAATGTCTGCAGACGCCAGGGCACCGGTCATCTGGTTGAAAAAGAACACCAGAAAGCCGACGGCGGCACCGGCGCCCGCCGCCAGGGCCAGACCGCCCTGTCGGGCCAAGCGCAGGGACGCAGCGGCCGCCAGTATGGACATGGCCGCGAAGAGCACCGGGGTGGCGATCAACTGGTGGAGTCGCAGCCGGAAGGCACGGGAGCTGAAACCGGCCAACTCCGTCTGTCGGATAGCACCCGGCAGGCCCCAGAAGGGCACGGCCTCCGGGGAGGCAAACCGGTCGATTGCACTTGTCGAGGTCAAGGTCGAAGGGATCGACAGGCTATCGGATCGCACGGCGCTCTGGCCTGCCGACGCCTCGCGAACGTCGCTCAGTCGCCAGAAGCCGGCCTGCAGGACCGCTTGTGCCGCTTCGATGCGGCGGCGGAACTGAAGCCGGCCGGAGCCGTCCTTCTGGTAAACGAAGAGCGATACGGCGCGCAGGCGGATGGCGTCGCCCTGCATGTCCCTCGACTTGGCGTGGATCACCACGAGGTCGCGATCGTCGCCCTGGCGGAGCCAGACCTCCTTGGGCGCTTCCGCCTGGTAGTTTTGCAGGATCCGCGCACGCTCGACTTCAAATCGGGCGGAAAGGCCGGCCGCGAGGGGATTGAGCAGCATGACCACGACAAGTCCGGCAACGAGGGCGAAGGCGGCGGAAGGCGCGATGAAGCGCCAGGCCGAAACCCCTGCCGCCCGCATGGCCGTGAGTTCGCTCGAACGATTCAGGCCGACATAGGCGGCAATACCGCCAAAGAGAAAGACGAAGGGTGAGAGAAGCAGGACGAGGCTTGGGGCCCGGAGGAGGGTGAGCCACAGGATGTCCGAGACCTCGGCATCCGCCCGAATGCCTACAGATCTCGATAATTCCTCGAATTGTATCAGTAGGATGACAGAAGAAATCACAGCGACGGATATCCCCACGGCCCTGAGGGTCCGGCGGAGCAGGTAGATTTCGAGGACTCCGGGGCCAGACATCAGGGTGCACCCCCTGCGGAGGCCAGGCGCGGGCCCCGGGCTCCGGACCCTCGTCGGGTCTGGCGGAATACCGCCTGGAGCGCCCACACCATGCCGCCAAGGGGGATTAGGTACTGCGGAATATTGAGCCAGACGTTTGATTCTGCAGCTGAAACAGCGATAAATCCAAGGATCCGTGTGACCGCGGCGATGCCGCCTGCCAGGGCGATCCGGCGGCCATAACCCAGCCGGGAGAAGGCGCCGCCAAGGATCGCCCATACGGCGAGCGCCATGAATGTGAGGATGTAGAGCGGTGTCGCGAGGCGGGCATTGCCCTCCGCGTAGAGTTTCTTCTCGTTCCGCGTCTCCCAGTCCTGGGTCAGATCCGGGACCAGGAGTTCATGCAGGTAGCGATCAGACGGCTTGAAGTGAACCCGCTCTTCAGTTCGGAGGAATGTATTAAGTTCAAAGGGATAGTCGTCAAACGTCAGATAGTTCAGGACACCT
>JBMOEP010000207.1:0-4244 GCA_049314675.1 Phenylobacterium sp. | reverse complement strand
CGACCGGGGAGACCGCGGCCATCGTCCGATTCTGCGCCGCCGAGGGCTTGGCCCTCACGGTCCAGGGGGGAAACACCGGACTGGTTGGCGGCCAGATCCCCCAGGGCGAGATCCTGTTGTCGACGCGCCGGATGCGGGCCATCCGTGATGTCGACCCCGTCGATGACGTCCTTGTCGCCGAGGCCGGGGTCACCCTGGCAGAGGTCCAGGCGGCAGCCCTGGAGGCGGGTCGGCGGTTTCCCCTGAGCCTGGCTTCAGAGGGGACGGCCACCCTGGGCGGCGTGGTCTCGACCAACGCCGGCGGCGTCGCCGTTCTCCGCTTTGGCTCCGCCCGGGACCTTGTCCTGGGCCTGGAGGCCGTGCTCCCCAACGGCGAGGTCTGGGGCGGCCTGCGCCGTCTGCGCAAGGACAATACCGGCTACGACCTCAAGGGGCTCCTGTCCGGCGCTGAGGGCACCCTGGGCGTCATCACCGCCGCCAGCGTCAAGCTCTTCCCCAGGCCCGCCGGCCGGGCCGTGGCGATGGTTGGCCTTGAGGGTCCGGACGCCGCCCTCGATCTGCTGTCCCGGGCCCGGCGGACCGCCGACGCCGGCCTGGAGGCCTTCGAGCTGATGGCCCGCCAGGGCGTCGAGTTCGCCCTCCGCAATATCCCCGGTCAGCGGGACCCCCTGTCCGGGGCTCCGCCCTGGCGCGTTCTCCTCGAGATCGCCTCCCCGGATCCGGCCGGCGCCGGCCACCTCATGGAGACCCTGTTGTCCGAGGCTTCCGAGGCGGGCGTCATCGGCGAGGCGGTCATCGCAGCGGGCGAGTCCCAGGCCGCCGCCCTCTGGTCCCTGCGGGAGAACCAGTCCGCCGCCCAGAAGCCCGAAGGGGCGACCTGGAAGCACGACATCTCGGTGCCTGTCAGCCAGGTCCCGCGATTCCTGCGCGAGGCCAGCGCGGCCATGGCCGCCTTTGCCCCCGGCTGTCGCATCAGTGCCTTTGGCCACGTGGGCGATGGCAATATCCACTTCGACGTCCTGCGGCCCGAGGGCGGGGACAACGCGGCCCACCTCGCCCGCCGGGCCGAGGGCCAGGCCCGGGTGCACGACATCGCCATCGCCCTGGGCGGGTCGGTCTCGGCCGAGCATGGCCTGGGCGTCATGAAGGCCGATGAGGCGCGGCGCCAGAAGGACCCCGCCGAGATCGCCCTCTTGACCACGATCCGCTCCGCCCTCGATCCGGGCCGCATCCTGAACCCGCGCGTGCTATTCTGAGAGTCGCAACATGCTGATCCTCCTCTCCCCCGCCAAGGCGATGAACTTCGACCCGCCTCCGGTCCCGGCGCCCCTGACGCGTCCGGTCCTGGAGGCCGACACAGCCCAGCTCGCCGCGGCGACCCGAAAGCTTTCGGTGGCACAGATCCGGTCGCTTATGGATCTTTCGGAAAAGCTGGCGGTGCTGAACCGCGAACGCTTCCAGGCCTTCGATCCCGACGCCGAGGGTGCGCTGCAGGCGGCCTTCGCCTTCAACGGCGACGTCTATGCCGGCCTGAAGGCCCGGGAGCTGGACCCGCAGGCCCTGGTCTGGGCCCAGGACCATGTCCGCATCCTCTCGGGCCTCTACGGCGTTCTGAAGCCGTTGGATGGCATCCAGCCCTACCGGCTGGAGATGGGCTCGCCCCTGCGCACCCGGCGCGGCAAGACCCTCTACGCCTTCTGGGGGGATCGCCTGGGCAGTGCCCTTGCCGAGGAGTTGGCTGCCCACGCCGACCCCGTCATCGTCAACGCCGCCTCCCAGGAGTACGCCTCGGCCGTGAACCGAAAGGCCCTGCGGTCCCAGGTCATCGACCTCAAGTTCCTCGAGGAGAAGGACGGCAGTTCGAAGATCATCAGCTTCTTCGCCAAGCGGGCGAGAGGGCTTCTGGCCCGCTACGCCATCGATAACCGGATCGAGCGTGCGGACGACCTCAAGGCCTTCGACCGCGATGGCTACCGTTTCCAGGCCGGGCAGTCCTCGGCCGATCTCTGGGTCTTTTCCCGGCCCCAACCCGCGCCCGCCGGCGCTGACAAGGAGTAGGCCCATGGCCGTCGACTACAAACTCGAAGGCCACGTGGCGGTCATCACCGGCTCGACCAGCGGGATCGGACAGGCCCTGGCGACCGCCCTGGCCGAGCAGGGGGTCAATGTCGTCCTCAACGGCCTCGGCGACCCGGCCAGGATCGAGGCCGACCGCCAGGCCCTGCAGGCCCGGACCAACGCGGCTGTCCGCTACCACCCCGCCGACATGACCCGGCCCGAGGAGATCAAGGACCTGATCGCCTACGCCGTCCGCGAGTTCGGGCGCCTGGACATCCTGGTGAACAACGCGGGTATCCAGCACGTGGCGCCCGTGGACGAGTTTCCAGAAGAAAAGTGGGACGCCCTGATTGCGGTGATCTTGTCCGCCACCTTCCACGCCAGCCGGGCGGCCATTCCCATCATGAAGGCCCAGGGCCGGGGGCGGATCATCAACATCGCCTCGGCGCACGGCCTCGTCGCCTCGCCCTTCAAGGCGCCCTACGTGGCGGCCAAGTTCGGGGTGGTGGGCTTCACCAAGGGCCTGGGCGTGGAGCTGGCCCGCACGGGCATCACCGCCAACGCCATCTGCCCCGGATATGTGAAGACCCCCCTCATCGAGGCCCAGATCGTCGACCAGGCCAAGACCCGCGGCATCTCCGAGGACCGGGTGTTGGAGGACGTCATCCTGGCCGCCCAGCCCACCAAGAAGTTCGTCGAGTACGAGCACCTGGCGGGCATGCTGCTCTACCTGGCCTCTGATGTCGGCGCCTCCGCCACGGGGGCGGCCCTGTCGGTGGATGGCGGCTGGACCGCAACCTGACGACGCAAGGTACCTTTCCAAAAAAGGTACCTTGCCATGACAGATACCTTGCGATAGATACCTCTTCATCAGAAGGAGGTATCTGTCTTGCCCGAAGCCGTACAGGTTCAGCTGAAGAGGGGGGTCCTGGAGCTTTGCGTCCTGGCCCTACTCTCCCGCGCCGATGCCTACGCCTATGACATCGCCGCCCGCCTCGCGGTGGCGATCGACATGGGCGAAGGTACGATCTACCCCCTCATGCGCCGGATGCAGTCCGATGGACTGGTCGACACCTACCTGGTCGAAAGCCCCTCCGGCCCCCCCCGTAAATATTACCGGCTGACCCCTGTGGGTCGGACCAGCCTCTCCGCCCAAAAGGCCGAGTGGACGTCCTTCTCAGCGGCTGTCGGTGTCATCCTTGGAGACGAAAAATGAGCCGTGAGCTCTTCCTGGGCCGGTTACGAACCGGCCTCGCCGGCCTGCCGCCGGAAACCATCTCGGACTTTGTGGCCGATTACGCCGCCCACTTCGACGAGGGCGTCGCCGCCGGCCGCAGCGAGACTGACGTCGCTGCGGGTCTTGGCGATCCGGCCCGCCTGGCGCGGGAGCTGAAGGCCGAGGCTGGCCTGAAACGCTGGGAGGCCGAGCGCAATCCCTCCGCCGCCGCCGGCGCCATCTTCGCCGTACTCGGGTTGGGCGTCCTCGACGTCCTGATCCTGTTGCCCATCCTGCTGCCCATCCTGGGCACGCTGCTGGGCTTTGCCATCGCCTCGGTGGTGGGATTCGGGGCTGGGGCCTTTGTCTTCGTGATCGGCGCCTTCGCCGGCGTTGCCCGGGATGTCGCCGCCGCCATGCTGGCGGGTCTCGGGGTCATGGCCGGGTTTGTCTCGCTGGGCGCCCTGACCGCCCTGGTCACCATCGGCCTGGTCAACGCCCTGGTCTGGTACGGCCGCCTGCACCTGAAGCTTCTCAAGCCCGCCCTTGAAGGTGGGGAGGTCCGCTCATGATCCGTACACTCGCCATCATTGCCGCCGCAGGCTTCGTCCTGTGCATTGGCGCCCTATCCGCCGCCCTGGCCTTCGCTGGGGGTCCAAGCGGCCTGCGTGACAGGTTCAGCCAGATTACCAAGGACATGGATCTCCACATGGATTCCGATGACGGATCCGAGATCATCCTCGGCGACTCCGGGCCCCGGGCCACCCGCAAGCTGGCCTGGGACGGCACCGACACCCTCGAAATCGACGCCTTTGCCGACGTGACCTACGTCCAGGGGCCCGCCCGCAGCGTCAGCCTGGAGGGGCCCGCCGCCCTGCTCGACAAGATCACCATCGAGGACGGCCGGATCGACTTCGACGGATCCCGCTGGAAGGGCGGCGCCCTCAAGGTGGTCATCGAGGCACCTGGG
>JBMOEP010000206.1:0-4279 GCA_049314675.1 Phenylobacterium sp. | reverse complement strand
AGGGACATGAGCACTCAACCGATCATCAAGGTTCGCGATGTGGCGTTCCCACGCCTGCAGGTTCCTGACCTGGACCAGATGGAGTCCTTTCTCATGGACTTCGGCATGGTCCGCGCGGAGCGCAGCTCTGATGTGCTCTACATGCGCAGCGCCGGGACCTCGCCCTACGTTCACGTGACCCATCAGGGTGAACCCGCCTTTCTCGGCTTCGCATTCAGCGTCGGCAGCCGGGCGGATCTCGACAGCCTCGCCGCCAGCCCGGGGTTCACGCCGGTGGAGGCGATTGACGCGCCCGGTGGGGGCTGGAAGACATCGACCGTGGATCCCGTCGGCCATACGGTCGAGGCCGTATTCGGGTTCGAGCCGGTGGCGCCGCTTTCCGAACTGTCGCCACGCCCCCTGAACATGGGCGAAACCTTCCAGCGCATTGGCGCGACCCAGCGGATCAAATCCGGTCCGAGCCGCATCAAGCGGTTTGGTCATCTGGCGATGAATGTGCCGGACCCGGTGGCGGCTCTGGCCTGGTACCACGCGCGCTTCGGGTTGATCGCTTCGGATCGGGTCAATCTGGCCCCTGGCATGCCGGTGGCGATCTTTACCCGCTGCGATAAGGGTGCGGAGCCGGCGGATCACCACTCCATCCTCTTTGCCAGCAACATGTCCTCAGGCGGTGTATCCGGACTCAACCACCTGTCCTGGGAGGTCTGCGACATCGACGATGTACAGGCCGGGCGGCAGCATCTGGCCGCCAAGGGCCGGAGCCATGAATGGGGCGTGGGGCGCCATCTGCTGGGCAGCCAGGTCTTTGACTACTGGCGCGACCCCTGGGGCCATATTCACGAGCACTGGACAGATGGGGACCAGTTTGACGCCTCTGCGCCGACGGGTGACCACTCCATCGATATGGGCGCGGTGAGTCAGTGGGGCCCGAACATGCCCTCAAGCTTTGGCCGCACCATCCCCCCCGCACTGCGCTCGAAGTCTGCGTGAGTCCCGAGATGAACGAGATCGAGACGACGGTCCTCATCGTCGGCGGAGGGCCTGTCGGCCTTCTGGGCGCCCAGCTTCTGGCACGCCGTGGCATCAAGGTTCTGGTTGCCGAAAAGTATCCGCTGCGCCTGGATTCCCCCAAGGCTCACGCCCTCAATCCAAGATCTCTTGAGATCTGCGCAGCGGCGGGGCTACCCATGGAAGAGATCCACGCGGTCGCCACCTGTGGCGACGATGGGGGCTACGTCTGGATGATGGAGACCCTCAGCGCGCCGCCGATCGGCAGCATTGCGTATGAACGCCAGGACGACGCGGTGCGGGCTGTCACGCCCTGGCCCCTCATCAATATAGCACAGCCGCAGTTTGAGGAGGTTCTGGAGCGCGCGGTCCTCACCCAGCCTGGCGTTACCCTCCTTCGGGGCCGGGAATGGCGGAGCGGCCTGCAACTGACCGACGGCGTGACCTCCTCGCTTCAGGATCGCGCCACCGGCGAGGTGCTGAAGGTCCGTAGCCGCTATGTCATCGCCTGTGACGGGGCGGGCAGCACCGTGCGCGAAAGCCTGGGCATCGCCATGGACGGGCCGGAAGGCCTCGCCAACTTCATGACCATTCATTTCGAGGCCAACCTGCGGTCCATCCTCGGGGACAAGCTTGGAATCCTCTATTTCCTTTTCGGGCCTGGCCTGAACGGCACCCTGATCGCCTATGATCTGGAAAAGACCTGGGTGCTGATGCACCCCTGTGGTCCGGATTCGACCCCGCAAGACTTCGACGAGGCCACCTGCCGGGCCGCCGTTGCCGCCGCGGTCGGCGCGCCAGTGCCGGATCTTCAGATCAAGGGGGTCAAGGGCTGGAAGATGTCGGCCCAGATCGCCCGGACCTATCGCGACGGCAAGGTGTTCCTGGCCGGAGACGCCGGTCACCGCTTCCCCCCCACGGGCGGGCTCGGAATGAACACCGGGATTGGCGACATCGACAATCTGGCCTGGAAGATCGCGGCGGTGGAAGCCGGCTGGGCGGGAGAGGCGCTTCTGGAGACCTACGAGTCGGAGCGCCGGATTATCGCCCAGACCAATATGGGCCAGAGCCTGGCCAACACCTTCCGGTTGGGAAGCCTGTTCGAGGCCCTGGGCTATGGCGCGGACCGAACCGTTGACGAGGCGACCTATCGCGCCCGCCTGGCGGACCCGGAGTCACGGACCCGAATCGATGAGGCGGTCGCCTTCCAAAAGGATCATTTCGACAGCCTGCGCCTGCAACTCGGCTTTGCCTATGGGGACGCCCTAAGGGATGACGACACGCTGCCGATCAGCCAGTTCACCCCCAGATGCGTGGTCGGCGCACGCCTGCCGCATGTGGAACTGGCTGATGGACGCTCGACTCTTGATCTCGTCGATCCCAACGGATTGACCCTGATCGCCGCGGCGGACGCGGGGGACCTGACGGGCCTGGCCGACGGCCTACGAGCGCCGTCGGTCCAGTGGACGGAAGGCGCAGATTTCGAGGTGTCCGGGGAGGCCTGGTCGGTCCGCATGGGTCTTGAGCCTCAGGGTGCGGTACTCGTGCGACCCGACGGCCATATCCTGGCCATCACGGCCCGCGGCGGCACCGACGAGGCCCGGCGATTGGCCAGGACCCTTTCCGCCTACCTTGCCACTCCGGTGGATGCCATTTTGACAGGAACCGCGTGATGGATCTCGGTTTGAACGATAAGCGCGCCCTGGTCTGCGCGTCCTCCCAGGGGCTGGGTTTTGCCTGCGCCTTCGCCCTGTCCCGGGAAGGGGCGCAGGTGGTGATCAACGGACGAGACCCCGTAAAGCTCGCGGCGGCCCGGGATCGAATCGCCGGGGAGACCGGCGGCGACGTCGAAGCGGTCGCTGCGGATCTTGAAACGCTTGAGGGTCGTAAGACCCTGCTGGACGCGGCCGGCGCTGTGGACATTCTGGTCAACAACAATGCCGGCCCGCCTCCGGGCCAGTTCCAGGCCTGGGATGAGTCCGCCTGGCTCGGGGCGATCGACGCCAACATGCTGCCGGCGCTAATGCTGATCCGTGGCCTCCTGCCCGGAATGAGGGCCCGCAAGTTCGGCCGCATCGTCAACATCACCTCCGCGATGGTGAAGTCGCCGCGCGGTCCAATGGGCCTGTCCACCGCGGCGCGGGCCGCGCTCACCGCCGCCTGCAAGGCCATCGCGCCCGAGGTGGCGGCCGACAACGTCACGATCAACAACATGTTGCCCGAACGCTTCGACACCGAGCGCCAGCAACAGATGGCCCGGTTGATGATGGGGATGAGGGGCATCACCTACGACGAGGCCCGGGCGGAAATCGCCGGCTCCATCGCCGCCAAGCGGTTTGGACGCCCCGAGGAATTCGGCGACGCCTGTGCTTTTCTCTGCAGCGCCCAGGCCGGATTCATCTCCGGCCAGAACCTGCAACTGGACGGTGGCTCCTATCACGGCCTGATCTGAGCCCACATCAAAGGACCTGACATCATGCGACTTGCGACCTTCCAGCCGCTCGACCAGGACGTGTCCGAGATCGGCGCCGTCATCGAGGGTGACCGTATCGTGCGGTTCAACCGCGCCCGTCCCGGAATGGCCCAGGACATGATTGACCTGATCACGCGGTGGGCCGATCTGGAGGGGGAGGCCCGTCGGTTGGCCGCCGCCGCCGCCGAGACCCTGCCGCTCGATCGGGTCCGACTGCTGGCGCCCGTTCCGCGGCCCGAGAAGATCATGGCGATCGGCCTCAACTATGCGGATCACATCGCCGAGACCGGCCAGGAGACGCCGAAGTCCCAGATCTGGTTTTCCAAACAGTTGAACGCCGTGGCGGGCCCGTTCGACCAGGTGCAGATTCCCAAGGCGTCGGCCTTCGTCGACTACGAGGGCGAGATGGTCGCGGTGGTGGGCGTTCGTGGTCGTCACATCTCGCGTGACGCCGGACCGGCCGCGATCTTCGGCTGGTGCGTGGGTAACGATGTCTCCGAACGCGCCTGGCAGAACCGCAGCAGCCAGTGGGTGCTGGGCAAGTCATTTGATACGCACGCGCCCTTCGGCCCCTGGATCACCACGGCGGATGAGATCGCCGACCCCCATGCGCTGAATCTGCGCACCCTGGTGAACGGCGAGATCCGGCAAAACTCCAACACCCGCCACCTGGTGTTTGATGTCTGGGCCCAGATCACAGAGCTTTCGCAGGCCATGACCCTAGAACCCGGGGACATCATCTATACCGGAACGCCCGGCGGCGTCGGCGTGGCCATGCGGCCGCCGGTGGCCCTACGC
>JBMOEP010000205.1:0-4305 GCA_049314675.1 Phenylobacterium sp. | reverse complement strand
GGTGCCCCGATCGGGGTTCCATTCGATCCCGAGGGTGCCGGTGACGCCCGACCAGTCATTCTCGAGCTGGCGGTTGGCGCGGCCGGTCACCGGGTCGATGACGTAGTTGACCCACTTGGTCGCGGACTGCTGGCTCGGCGCCGAGGTGACGCCCTCCACCTTGGCCGCGGCCTGGGAGGGATAGCCGGCGGCCAACAGGGTGGTGATGTCGAGGGCCTGGGCACCCACAAGAGTGCCATAGACGCGGGGGTCGCCGATGCAGGAGTTGGTCATGCAGAGGGACCGGAAGGACTCGAAGCCCTCCTTGTGGTCGGCCGTGTACCGAAGGCCCGCGGTAAACTGCCAGACATCGCGGAACTTCCAGTCGACCTGGCCGAAAACCGCCCGGCTCTCGGTCGTCATGTCATAGTCGAAGAAGTAGAACTCGCCCCGGGGGTTCAGGGCGCTCCCAAGGGGGTTACCGACACCAGCACCTGAGGGCGTCAGGGCGCCGGGCTGGCTTGAATAAGAGATCTGCGGGTTGTGGTAGGTGTCCTTGAAGTAATAGAGGCCCGCGATCCACTGGAACGGGCCCTCCTGGTTGGAGGAGATGTTCAGCTCGTGGCTGAACCAGGACTTGTCCTCGATATAGCTGAAGCGGTTGCCGCTGGCGTCGATGGTGAGCGGCTTGCAGCCCGGCACATACTGGCAGGTGTTCAGGGACGGCGCGGGCGAGACGTTCAGCGGCACCTGGAAGCTCAGGATCGGCAGGCCGTCGCTGTCTGTAAACTGGTCGTACCTGTAGGAATCGTAGCCGCCGACGTACTTCACATCAAAAGCGTCGAACTTCTGGGTGTACTGCGCCGTCAGGATATTGATGCCGGTGTTCTTGATGCGGGTCTGGAAATCGGTGTTGGCGGTCCGCGGGTCCTGGAGCTGCGGGTTGGTGGTCACAGTCCCGACCTGGACGTGGTTGGGCTGGGTCAGGCCGAAGGCGGGGTTGATGGTCAGGGAATCCACGCCGGAGTAGTTGTAGGAATACTCTCTGTCGCCCAGGTTCCCGCCGCTGTTTCCAGACTGGTTGAACCACTTGGGCTTGGCGTACTTCACCCACAGGTGACCGCGCTCGCCCACGTCGACGTCGGCTTGAACCTCAAGGTAGTTGTTGTTGATGGCATCCTTGAAGCGGTTGCCCGTGGCCACGTTGCGGAAATAGCCTTCCGTCTGCTCGACGAACTGTCCGTAGAACTGGACCCGGGCGAAGTCGGTGACCGGCCCTGAAACCAGAAGCTCGTAGTTGTGCAGGCCATAGCTGCCAAGGGTGACGCGGGCCTCACCGGCCTTGGTGTTGGTCGGGCGCTTGGAGATGACGTTGATCGCGCCGCCAATGGCGTTGCGGCCGTAGAGGGTGCCCTGGGGTCCCCGCAGGACCTCGATCCGCTCGACGATCAGGGTCGACTTGGCGGCCTCGGCCACGGAGGTGGTGTAGAAGCCGTCCGAATAGGTCGCCACGGCCGCGTCCGAGGACAGGCGGTTGGTCAGGCGCCCGACGCCGCGGATCGCCGCGCGGTCGAGGCCGGAATTGTAGGTCAGGCCGGGGGTGAAGTTGGTGATGTCCTGGATCGAGACGATCCCGGTCGTCTCCCGCTGCCTGGCGGTAAAGGCCGTGATGGCGATGGGCACGTCCTGCAGCTTCTGCTCGCGCTTTTCTGCCGTGACGATCAGCTCACCGATGGTTGTGGCTTCGGCCTCGGCATCCTTGCGACTGGTCTGCTGGGCCATGGCGACGCTGGCCGCAGCCAGAACCGTGAGGGCGGCACCCGCCGCCCAGGCAGTTTTCTTATACATGTTTCTTCCCCAACCCTGGCCGAAGGTTTCTGAGTGACCCCGGCATGATTGAATAGGCTGAAGCCTCAGTGCCCTTGCGTCAATCCTTTTAGCATCCGGTATGCTCAAAATTCGAAAAAGTGTAGCAATGACGGCGATGGCGGGCGGATGCGTGTTCAAAGAAAATTCGGGTGCCAGAAATAGAAACGCCGCCCCCGTTTCCGGAGGCGGCGCGCCTGAAGCCTCGGTGGAGGCAATCAGAACTTCTTGCGGACGCCGACCTTGAAGGTCCGGCCCAGCGGGTTGCCGATGAACGGGTCGTAGCTCATCTCGATCCGGGCCTGGGCGGGCTCGGTGTCGAGGAGGTTGAACACCGTGGCGGTCAGGGTCAGGTCGTCGGGCAGCTGCAGCCGGTAGGTCAAGTCGTGGCTGATGAAGGCGTCCTGCTCGAGGCCGAAGGTGATCAGCTTGCAGTTGGTCGCCGTACCCGCTGTGGCGTTGGCCACGTTGCAGTTCGTGGACGAACCGGTCTGGACCGTGGTCGGGCCGCGGTCATCCTTGACGCCGTCCACATAGTTCATCGTCCACCGGACATTGTGAATGTCGCGGTTGTAGTCGGCGTAGAACTGGCCGCGCCAGTCCGGGATGGTACCCGGCAGGCGGTTGTAGTTGGTCAGTCCGACCGCGTCGTAAGCGCCCGAGACGGTGACGCCCGAAAACTTGAAGGCCTCCTGCTCGAAGTTGAGCACGTAGCTGACATTGCCGCCGACATGCACTTCGCCGCCGAGGATGTCGTCGAAGCGGTAGTCGACGTCGGCGTCTACGCCGGTGGTCTTGATGGCCGGACCATTGGTGGTGTCGGACCGGACGCGGGCGATGTCATTGCCGACCGTAACGCCCTGGATGCAGGCATTGTTGTTGTTGAAGGTGATCAGGTAGCGGACGCCACTGGCGCAGTTCACCGTCTGGCTGCCGTTCCCGATCCCCGCCACTGCCGTGGCGACCACGTTGGCCGGAACGGTCGTGATCTGGTCCTTCAGGTCATAGGACCAGTAGTCCAGGGTGGCGGTCAGGGCGTCGGTCTGGAAGATCGCGCCGACCGAATAGGTGGTCGCCGTCTCGGCCTGGGTTCCCGGGTTGCCGAAGAAGTCCACGGACTTGAAGTTATTGCCCGCTGCGGCGATGCCGGAGAGGCCTGTGGAGCCGGTGGGCGCTACGTTGCCCGAGGTCGGACCCCGGAAGGAGGTGCCGTAAGAGCCGCGCAGGGCCAGCCATTCCATGGCCTGCCATTTCACCCGGATCTGCGGGTTGGTGGTGGACCCCGTCTGGCCGCCGTAGTCCTCATAGCGGAGGGCCAGTTGGGCGTTCAGGCTATCGGTGATCGGCAGGTTCAGTTCACCGAACACGGCGTAGACGCTCTGCTCCAGGCGCAGGTTCTTGTTCTGGCCCAGGAAGATGTAGGGGCCTGTCGGGAAGGCGCAGCTCGTAGAGCCTACCACCGGGCAGGGCGTGATCTCCGCGTTGTAGAACGGGCTGTCGATCTGCTGGAGGAAGGTGACCTTCCGGTACTGGGCGCCGGCGGCCCAGCCGATGTCCCCGCCCGGCAGGGCCAGGACCGGAAGCTGGCCGTTCAGGACTGCGTCAAAGACGAAGGTGTCCTGCTGGGCCCTATACTTCTGCCGGTCGAACAGCCAGGCCACCAGGGACTTGCTGTTGGCGTTGGTCGATACGAAGCCGGGATTGGTCAGGCCCAGGGCCGGGTTCCCGGCATAGGCATTGGAGAAGGGGTTGAAGTACTGGCAGCCGTTGGCGCCCGGGGTGGAGCCCGTGCAGCCCGGTCCGCCCAGGCCGTTCAGGGAGCGCTGCAGCCGGTCGATCAGGATATCCGTCGTCTGCTGGTCCTGAAGCTCGCGGATGTAGGTGGCGCCGAGTTGGTAGCCAATGTCGTAGAAGCCGGTGTCGCCGGACAGGTCGGCGGCGATCCGGACTTCCTCGTACTTACGGCTGCCGCTCTGACCGCCGCGACCGCCTGTGGTCGGATTACCGCCGCCACCGAGGGGGCGCCAAAGGGTGGCCAGGGCGCTCTGTGCCGTCCCGATCAGGGCACCGTTACCGGTCTGGGTCAGGAAGGTGTTGAAGCCGGGGTTGGAGGCCGCGACGCTGTAGACGTTGACCGAGCCCGGGCCGTTGGGCCCGGAGGTCGGCGGATAGCCCGGCGAGAACCGATAGTCCGGCTGCGAGGTCTGGGTGTAGAGGGCCTCGACGTGGAACTTGGAAGAGTCCCCAACGTCGGCATTGAACTCACTGTAGAGCTGGTACTGGTCCTGTTCCTCGACGATGTTGTCGAAGGGGATGTAGGAGAAATAGCAGGCTGGGGTTGCGCCGCTGAAGCCAGCGAAGCCGCCGACGGCGGTGCAGTTGGCGTCAACCGCAAAGCCGATGGTCGAGCCACCGCCATTGGCACCTGAGCGGATGGTATAGGCACCCGGCTGGCCCAGG
>JBMOEP010000204.1:0-4337 GCA_049314675.1 Phenylobacterium sp. | reverse complement strand
CGTGAAGGCGATGAAGTCGCCTGCAGGGCTCCAGACCGGCGAGGTGTAGCGCCCGTCTCCGAAGGAGATGCGCCGGGCCCCGCCGCCCGCCGCATCCATGATGTAGAGCTGGGGCGAGCCGCCGCGATCGGAGTTGAAGACGATCCGGCTTCCGTCGGGGGAGAAGGCCGGGGAGGTATCGATGGCCGGGTCCGAGGTCAGGCGACGGCTTTGCCGGTTGACCAGGTTCATGACCCAGATGTCCGAGTTGCCGTTCTTCTCCACGGCGAAGGCCACCTGGCGTCCGTCCGGCGAGAACCGCGGGGCGAACACCATGCCGGGGAACTGGCCAAGGCTCTCCCGGCGACCCGTCTCCAGGTTGAGCAGGTAGACGGACGATCCCTCAGGCCGCAGGGCCATGTAGGTGATTTCCTGGCTGGAGGCGGAAAAGCGCGGCGAGAGGACGATCTCCGAGCCATCGGTCAGGTAGCTGGGATTGGCACCGTCCTGGTCCATGACCGCCAACCTGAGCGTCCGCTCAAGGCGACCGCCGGTTTCCGAGACGAACACGACCCGGGTGTCGAAGTAACCCTTCTCACCCGTCAGCCGCTCGTAGACGGCGTCCGAGATCTTGTGCGCCACGCGGCGCCAGTTCTCGGGGGTGGAGGTGAACTGCAGGCCGAGCAACTGCTGGCCGGCGGGAACGTCCCAGAGGCGGAAGTCCACCTGCAGGCGGCCATCCACGAGGTGGACCTTGCCATTGACCATGGCCTGGGCACCCAGGGACTTCCAGACGGCGAAGTCAGGCTCGACGGTCACTTCCGACTGGCGGCCTGCGGAGTCGACCGGCGCGAAGAGCCCAGATCGGCTCAGGTTGTCCATGATGACCCGGGCGATTTCGGCGCCCCTTTGACCTTCGAAGTCCGGGGCGGCCAGGGGGAGCGGGCGGATGTCGCCCCGGTTGACGTCCACCTCGATCTCGGCACGCGCGTCCGATGGTGCCAGGCTGACCCCGGCCAGGGCCAGGCAGGCGGCGAGAATGGCTGCGGACATCTTCATGAACAGGCCTCCCGGGCGTTGAAGTTGACGGCGAACCGGCGACTGGACGGACCCGCCAGGTCGGTGAAGGGCGCGGCCTGGTGAACCGCCCGGATGGCGCGCTCGGCAGCTGCCCTGACGGTCGGATTGTCAGAGCGCTCAAGCCCACCGGCCTCCACCGGCCCTTCGAGTTCCCCGGAGGTGGCAAGGCCGAAACTCACCCGGACCCGGACATCGCGCCCGCCTTCGACCTCGCAGTTGGGGGTCCAGCGCTGCTGCAGCTGGTCCTGAAGTCCGGCAAGGGCGGCGGCGCTGGGCCCCGCGGCGGCTGCAGGGGCCCGGCGTCCGCCGCCCATCCGGGCGACTTCGGTGGCGAGGGCCTCGAGATCCAGCCCCCCACCCGTTTGTCGCGTCACGGGAGGCGCCGGGCGGGGAGGTCCCGGCCTTGCGGCGGGTTGGGCGGCTGGCTTCGTCACTGCGGCCTTTTGGGGCGGCGGAGGGGGCGTCGCTGGCCTTGCAGCCAGGGCCGGGACCGGGCGTGGGGTCGGGATCTGGGGTTTCGGGGCGGGCTGCGGTGCGGCCTCGACCGTCGGTGCGGGTTCGGGTGCGGTCGCCTCGACCTCAAGGGCCTCCGCCTTCGGGGCCGGAGGTCCGGCGGCTGCGGCCTCGGCGGCGTAAAGGTCTGAGGGACTGGCCAGCCGCACGGCAACCGGCCCCGGATCGACCGGGGGGCCGGTTCCTGCGGCGCGGGCCGTGAGCAGGACTACGATCAGCGCCAGGTGGACGAGGGCGGAAAGGGCGAGCCCCGGGCTGAAAGTCAGGGTTCCCCTCATGGCGTCCCCGGGCGCGCGGCGGGCGCCTGTGGCGGCGGCCCGGCTGGGGGACCGCCCGTCTCTGTGATCAGATTCAGGTTCCGGTAGCCGCGGACCGACAGGGCGGCCATGACCCGGGCGACATCTGCATAGGTGGCGCGCCCGTCGGCACGGACGAAGACCTGCCTCGCGGGGTCGCCCGAAGCGGCGACGGCGAGGGCCGGCCCCAGGGCCTCGAAGGGCGTCGGTTGATCCTGGACGAAGACGGCACCGTCGGCGCGGATCGCGATGCTGACCGGGGCCTCAGCCTCCCGGATGGCGCTGGCCTCGGTCTTCGGGAGTTCAAGGGGCACACCGGCCGTGAGCAGGGGCGCGGAGATCATGAACACGATCAGGAGGACGAGCATGACATCCACAAGCGGCGTCACATTGATCTCGGACAGGGCCGAGCGCCTGTTGCGGCCGTAGCGCCGCCTGCGGCCTCCACCGCCGGCCCCGGAAAACGCGTCGTTCGCAGACAGGGCCATGGGTCAGACCTTCGCGGCCAGTCGCCGCTGGACGGCGGTGGACAGGTCGTCAGCGAAGGCCTCCAGCCGGGCGGTGTAGCGGCCGACCGCGGAGGAGTAGTGGTTGAAGGCGATGTAGGCAGGAATGGCGGCGATCAGGCCCAGGGCGGTGGCGAACAGGGCCTCGGCAATGCTGGGTGCCACCACGGCCAGGTTGGTGTTCTTCTGCACGGCTATGGCCTGGAAGCTGTGCATGATCCCCCACACCGTGCCGAACAGGCCGATGAAGGGCGAAGCCGTGGCGACGATGGCCAGGGCTGACAGTCCCGCCTCGATCCGCAGGGCCTCCCGGGCGATGGCGGCGTCGAGGACCCGGTCGATCCGCTGGATCAGAAATGCCGCCTGGCCCTCCGAGACCGGTCCGCGCCCGCGCGCTTCCCGCCATTCCAAGAGCGCCGCCTGGAGCATCCGGTGAAGGGTGTGGGGCGGGTTGTCGCCGGCCTCCAGGGCAATATCCTCGAGGCCGCGCCCTGACGACACCTCGGTTTCGAAGGCGTCCGCCGCCTGGTTCAGCCCGCGAAGGCGGATGCCCTTGTCGAGGATCACCGCCCAGGAGGCCAGCGACGCCAGGCCGAGGCAGACCATCACGGACTTCACCACCCAGTCCGCCCGGGCGAACAGGGCGAGGAAGGAGAAGGTCTCCGGCGTGATGGCAGCGGGCTCCATGGTCTCTCCGGGTCTGCCCTGTTTCAGGTCCGATCAAGGGGGCTTCGCCAGACTGCAGTGGACCGTGGCAAAGATAGGGCGGACCCTAGCCATGCAGGCACGACTTTTTGGTTAACGCGCAGGCCTTGACCGGGGAATGCCAGGCCGGGCGGGGGGTCACCAGGGGTCGATGTAGGGGTACTTCTTGCCCTCGCGCGGCCGCACTGGCGGCAGGGCCTGGAGCCCCCGGACGATCCAGCTGCGGGTGTCCGCGGGGTCGATCACGTCGTCCAGGCCGCCACCTGCGGCCGCGTTCACGGCCTTGGCGCTCTCGTAGGCCCGCGCGACGCGCGTGTCGAAATCGGCCCGCCGGGCCTCGGGGTCCTCGATGGCGGCAAGCTCCTTCCGGAAGCCCAGCTTGACCGACCCCTCGATGTTCATCCCGGCGAACTCGGCGGTAGGCCAGGCGACGGTAAAGTAGGGCATGCCCGAGCTGGCCCCGCACATGGCCTGGACGCCCAGTCCGTAGGCCTTGCGCACCACCACCCCGAACAGGGCGGTGGTGACATTGGCGCCGACGTTGAACATCCGCAGGGCGTGCCGGACCAGGGCGGTCCGCTCGACATCTGGCCCGACCATGATGCCCGGGCAGTCCATCAGGCTCAGGATGGGAATGTCGAAGGCGTCGCAAAGCTGGATGAAGCGGGCACCCTTGTCGGCGCCGGGCGAGTCGACGGCGCCGGCCAGATGGTGCGGGTTGTTGGCGATCACCCCCATGGGCCGGCCCTCGACCCGGATGAAGGCGGTGATGACGCCCACCCCGAACTTCTCACGGATCTCGAGGACGGAGCCGATGTCGGCGATCGTCGAGATGATCTCCCGCATGTCGTAAAGCCGCAGGCGGTTCTCGGGGATGACGTGCCGGAGCGTCCTCTGGTCGGGCGCCTCCCAGTCAGCGACCGGACCCTGGAAGTAGGACAGATACTTCTTTGCGACCTCGACCGCCTCGGGCTCGTCGCGGACCAGGATGTCGACGACGCCGTTGGGGACCTGGAAGGACATGGGCCCCACTTCCTCGGGCGTGTAGATGCCCAGGCCGCCGCCTTCGATCATGGCCGGCCCGCCCATGCCGAGGGTCGTACCCTCGGTGGCGATGATGACGTCGCTGGAGGCGACCAGGGCCGTGTTGCCAGCGAAGCAGCGGCCGTTGACGATGGCCACCAGGGGCACGAGGCCGCTGAGCTGGGCGTATTGGGTGAAGGTCGACGTATCGAAGGCCACGCCCGGCCCTGTGGAA
>JBMOEP010000203.1:0-4343 GCA_049314675.1 Phenylobacterium sp. | reverse complement strand
GGCGGCCTTGGCTGCAGCCTCGGCCTCTTCCGCCCGCGCGCCCGCCAAGATGCCGGGAAGGGCGTAGTTCCCCTCATGGCAGGCGTATTCGTAGATTTCGCCGTTCAGGGATGAGAACTCGTACTCACCACCCCAGGGGGCGTCCCAAAGGGTGGAGTCATCAATCTGGAAGCCATAGTGGATCCGGTCCTTGGCGACACGGGTGAAACGCTCGGTGACCTTCAGCTTCTCCCAGGACCCGCGATAGGCTTGGCGCATGGGGATGTTGGTGGTCTCAACCACCAGGGTCTCGCCCTCCCAGCGGCCGATGGAGTCCCCCATCCAGGGCCGGATACCGTCGGTCCGGTGGGTGCCGTTCAGGCGGATCATGCGCACGTCGTGCACCATCTCCACCACGATGGCCACGGTGTCGGGGCCCTGAACGAACTTGTAGTTGTTGTTGTAGAAACCGTTGGGGAACATGGGCGGTCCGGCGTTCCGGCCGAACGACATGATGCAGCGCTCCCCCAGGGCCCGGGTCTCGGGATTGTCGGTGGAGTTGCGGTACATGGCCATATTGAAGCCCGCCGGGGCAGGGGCACCGGCCTTGCGCTTGGGCACCTGGCCGTCCGGCGTGGTCAGGAAGGAGGTCCGCGGCTCGCCCCGGACCCGCATGACAGTGGCGCCCGGCTCCAGCCAGCCCCGGTCATAGCCGCCAACGACGCCGCCGGCAGCGGCGAATTCGGGCCGGGTGCCGGGCTTGATCTCGCCGCCAGCCTTGGGCGCACCCAAGGTGGGATCGATGCTCGCATTGCCCTGTTCGACCTCGTTTGTGACCTGGGTTTCAAGCTTCTTCACCTCGGCTTCGGTGAAGGCGGCGCGGGTCCCCAGGCCTGGCGGGCGGGTCTCCGGCGTCAGGGTGGAGTTGCTCCAGTTTCCGGAGAGATCGGGCTGGCCGTACATGTTGCGCGGCGCCTTGAAGGGCGGTGCGGCAAGGGCGGGCGCGGCCCCCAGGGCCAGGACGAGCGCGATCAGGGCGGGCTTTGACATGCTTCCTCCGGGGGAACTGGCCGGCTGGGGCGACCTTGACTCAACTCTAGGGCCGCCAGACCAGCGGGGCAATCACCCCGGGGCTCCTTCAACGCGACGCAGGACGCACGCTGAGGAAATCCGCGGCTGAGAAGCCCTCGGGCGCAGCGACCTCGGTGATGGGATCGTCGCGGTCGTCGAACTCCAGCCTCAGGGCCCGGGTCATGATGGCGTGCATGCCGTAGAGGGCGGTGATGTAGGTAAACTCCAGGATCTCCTCGTCGCCCCAGAAGGCGCGCAGGGCCTCGAACACCTCCGGCGGCGTCCGCCCCGACCCGGTCGTCAGGCAGTCGGCATAGGCCAGCACCGCCCGCTCGCGCGCATCGAAGGCGTCCGAGACTGCCCAGCCGGGAATCGCCGCGATCTTCTCTTCCGACACGCCAAGGCCGCGCAGGGACTTGCAGTGCTGGGAAAAGACGAACTGGCTGCCATGCGCCCAGCCGGCCCGGGTCTGGCCCAGCTCGCGCAGGACCGGGTCAATCTTCCGGTCGGGGTGGCGGTAGACGCCGAAACCCTCCACCGCATGGCGGAAGATATCGGGGGCCAGGGCGAAGACGGTCCACCAGTCGCCCGGCGTGCCGGTGGCGGTACCCGGCTCGGCCACCGGGTCCCGGCCGGGGCCGAACAGCAGGTCGTAATAGCGATGGATGAGGTCCGAATTGACCTCGGCCCGGGGAACCTGGCGCAGGACAGGCATGGCTCAGCCCTCCGTCTGGGCGGTCTGGATGGGGGCACCGTCGATATCCAGCACTAGGCCCTGGCTGCGGCCGCCCTCCGCCGTGGCCGCCTCATGCTCGACGTCCGCCGGTCCCATGGGCCGGGTCCAGGCGGCGAACTCCAGGCAGACCCCGTCGGGATCGAAGAAGTAGACCGAGCGCACGAAGACCTCGTCGGTCACCTCGGCGCTGATCTGGAAGGCCGAGTTGTCGTGGTTGAAGACCGGCGACACCTCGATCCCCTTGGCCTTGAGCCGCTCCACATAGGCGTCGAACTTCTCCACCGGCACGTTGAAGGCCAGGTGGTTCATGGATCCGTGGGCGGTGACCAGCCCGCCCTCATGCGGCAGGGTCCGGGGCGAGGAAACGCCCGGGGTCTGGGCCGGGGCGTCCGGGAACCAGAAGAAGGCCAGGGAGTCGCCGTTGCCGATGTCGAAGAAGAAGTGCTGACCCGACTTCATCGGCAGCTCGATCGTCTTGACCAGGGGCATGCCCAGGACGTCGCGGTAGAAGGCCACCGTCCGGGCCATGTCCTGGCAGACCAGGGCGATGTGGTTGACGCCGCGGATGTCGAACTCGGTATTGGCGGGGGTGGGCATGGTCGGAAGGTCTCCGGCGAAGGTCAGGCCTCTAGCTGATCCCCTTCACCCGCCGCCGTCAAATCCCGTTCAACCACCCGTGCGCCAGCAGCATCCGGACAGGACCTCTCCCGAAGGGCTCGTGACCACCGCCTCGTAGGGCGCAAGAAGGTCCGACATGCCGTCCGAGCAGCCTTCGGGGCGGCGGACGACCGCGACCTGTCCGACGGACCGGGCCGGGCCTGAAAGGATCTGGACGAAGACGCCCGGGCTGCCGGTCGCGGGCCGGCGAGGCCCGGCGCGGAGGCCCATGTCTCGCAGTCCCGGGCGGCTCATCCGCGCCTGGGTGCCCGCCAGCCTCAAGCCCCAGAAGGGCTCCGTCCCGGCGCACTGGAGGGGAGGAACACCGGGATCGGCCTCCCCGGTAGAGAGCCGTGCGGCCTCGATCCAAAGGGGACGCGCGTCGCCGCCTGCAGGCAGCACTTCCCAGAGGTCGCCGGGTGCGCCCTGGGCCTGCCGTCCGGTGACCAGAAGCCCCCGGGCGCTGGCGGGCAGGCTTGCGACGACCCCGGAGGCCAGATCGGGAGCCGACCACAAGGGGGCAGGCGCTGCGCCCTCAAGGGAATAGCGAAGGGCCGGATCAGGGGTGCGAAGGGCCAAGGCCGCGGGCAGGGCCGCCAGGAGGAAGGCCGCGAGCAAAAGGGCGCGAACCGGCCTGCGCATGTCAGGCCTTGCGCCGCATCACGCGCATGTCTGGCAGGCCTGCACCCGGGGTCTCGATGCCCAGGGCCTGGATGATGCCGGAAAAAATCTCGGGTTCGGTCATGTGCCGTCCGGGCTCGGGACGTCCCGACAGCGGATCGAAGCCGTAGGTCATCAGGGTGTCGGGATCGACGCCGCCCAGCATCTTGCCGCCGTTCACCAGGGGCGAGACGATAAGGGCACCGTTGTTCAGGTCGTGGCCCGACCCGAAGGTCATGGCGCCGGCCGGGCGGTTCCGGCTCCGGCCGAACTCGGTGGCCACATAGACAAGGCTGTGGTCCCAGTAGCTCTTGCCCCCGGCCAGCTCCTCGCTCTTCAGGAGGGTGATCAACCGGTCGGTGACGCTCAGGACCCGGCTCCACATCAGGGACTGTACCTCCCGGTGGGCCTGGTGCGAGAAGTCGAAGGCGATGGGCGTATTGCGCATGTCCCCCGCAGAGAGGCCGCCCCGCCCGAGGGCTGCGCCCTTGTTGAACACTGCCGACGTCTCCGGCCCCAGGGTGACGGTCGAGGCCACGCCGCAGCGGATGAGGAGGAAGGCCAGGGCCGCCTGGCTCTCAAGCGGATCAAAACCATAGGCCGGAAAGGCTTCGCGGACCTTCTTGGCCAGGGGCGACGACTTCAGGCCGCTGGCCTTCAGGGGCATGTCCTCGGAGTCGGAATGCACCATCAGCTGGGTGATGAGGTCCGCGCCCTCGATGTCCTTCAGCGGCGCACCGCGCAGCTCCAGCCAACGCTTCAGGCGGACGGAATCGCCGAAGGTGCGGACGAAGTCGGACTCGGGGTCGAGGGTCCCGTTCCGGAAGGCGCGCGCGGCTTCGAAGAGCTTGGCGTCGGGAGCCCCCGGCACGCCCTTGCGGCCATCGAGGGACAGGGGCCAGAGGTTGGGCGAAGGTGCCCGCTCGCCATAGACCGAAGAGGGCATGGAATCGTCCGTGCCCCGGTCGGTGAAGGAGACGCCGTTCACCAGGTGGACGTTGGGAATGGGCTTGCCGGCCCCGTAGGTCAGGGCGACGGCCTCCTGGAGGGTGAGGCCTCGCCAGGCGGCGTTGCCGGTCACTGACCGGTGCTCCGCAACCCCGTGGTTGACGCTGGTGCCGGTGTAGGTCGCCACCATCATGTCCTGGCCGTGACGCTTCACGAAGTCGGACTGGTTGGCGGTGAAGGGGGCCGGGATGGCGCCGATCGTCTTGCTTGCGAAGTCGATAGCCCGGAAGGG
>JBMOEP010000202.1:0-4365 GCA_049314675.1 Phenylobacterium sp. | reverse complement strand
CGCCCAGGAAGTGCAGGACCTGGTGGACGACAACAAGGTCGGCGCAGCCGTCGGGCAGGCGTGTGGCGAAGATGTCCCCGTGGCGAAGATCACAGGCGGGCAGGCCCGCCGCCTCGACCCGGGCCCGGGCGACGTTGAGCATCTGCTGGGAGAGGTCGAGGCCCAGGCAGGAGGTGGCGCACGGCCCGAGCAGGGTCAGCATGCGTCCCGACCCGGTCCCCAGATCGACCAGCCGGTGGAAGGGACCCGGCCCGGCGGCATCCCGGATGGCGACCTCCACCCGGTCCTCCGCCACGTGCAGCGACCGAATCTCGTCCCAGGTGGCGGCATTGCGCGCAAAGTACTGATCGGCGGCGGTCCGGCGCTCGCCGCGCACCGCTTCCAGCCGCTCGGCGTCACGGACCAGGACCGGATCGGCCCCATCCAGGGCGGCGAGGACGCGATCTGCGAGGGTGCGGGGTTCGCCTTCGGCGGCTGGGCGGTAAAAGACCCAGGCCCCATCGGGGAACCGTTCGACAAGCCCGGCCTCGGCGAGCAGGCGCAGGTGGCGCGAGACCCGGGGCTGGCTCTGGTCCAGCACCTTGCAGATCTCCAGGACCGCCAATTCCTCCCGCGCCAGCAGGGCGAGGATGCGCAACCGCGAGGGCTCTCCCGCAGCGCGCAGGACGTCGACGGTGCGGTCAGCGCTCAACATGAGCGCATAAAGATATCTTTATGTCTTTATGTCAACCCGAGGCCCGGCGACTTCAGGCCAGGTCGTCCAGAACGCCGCCCAGAATGTCGAACAGCTTGCCGATCTCTTCTTCGCTGATGATCAGCGGGGGCGACAGGGCGATGATGTCGCCCGTTGCCCGGATCAGGAGCCCGGCCTTCAGCGCCTTCACCAGCACCTCGTATCCGCGGGCGCCGGGGGCATCAGGCCGGGGGGCGAGTTCGACCGCGCCCATCAGGCCGATGTTGCGGATGTCGATGACATTCGGCTTGGCGCGCAGGGCGTGGATGCCGTCCTCCCAAAGGCTCGCCAGGGACTTCACCCGGGTGAAGAGCCCGTCGCGCCGGTAGACTTCCAGGCTGGCAAGGGCCGCCGCGCAGGCCACGGGATGCCCCGAATAGGTATAGCCATGGAAGAACTCGATGGCGGCGGGCGGACCCTGGACGATGGCGTCATGCACCTTCCGGTGGGCGAAGACCGCCCCCATGGGCAGGGCGCCGTTGGTGATGCCCTTGGCGGTGGTCATGATGTCCGGGGTGACGCCCAGGGCCTGGGCCCCGAAGGGCTCGCCCAGCCGGCCGAAGCCAGTGATGACCTCGTCGAAGATCAGCAGTATGCCATGCCGGTCGCAGAGGGCGCGCAGGCGCTCCAGGTAGCCCTTGGGCGGCGGCAGGACGCCAGCGGAGCCCGCGACGGGCTCAACGATGACCGCGGCGATGGTCTCAGCGCCATGCAGGGCCACCAGCCGCTCGACCTCGTCGGCCTTCTCCGCCCCGTGGTCCGGCAGGCCCCGGGAGAAGGCGTTCCTCGCAAGGTCGAAGGTGTGGGCGATGTGGTCCGCCCCGGGGAGGGTGAGATAGGTCCGCCGGTTATTGACCAGGCCGCCGACGGAAATCCCGCCGAAGCCGACGCCGTGATAGCCCTTCTCCCGCCCGATCAGGCGTACCCTCTGCCCCTCGCCCCGGGCCCGGTGATAGGCCAGGGCCATCTTCAGGGCCGTGTCCACGGACTCCGAACCCGAGTTGGTGAAGAAGATCCGGTCCAGTCCGGGCGGCGCGAACTCCGCCAGGGCCGCCGCCAGGCGGAAGGGCAGGGGATGTCCCATCTGGAAGGTTGGCGCGAAGTCCAGGGTGGCGAGCTGCCGGGCGACGGCCTCGGTGATCTCCTCCCGGGCATGGCCCAGGTTGCAGCACCAGAGGCCCGCCGTGCCGTCCAGCACGCTGTCGCCGTCGACGGTGCGGTAGTACATGCCGCTCGCCTCGACGAGGAGGCGGGGCGCGTCCTTGTACTGGCGGTTGGCCGTGAAGGGCATCCAGAAGGCCGACAGGTCCGGCCGGTTGTCCCCGTAGTCCGCACTCATGGTCTCCGCCCTCGTCTGATCCGGAACCGATCCCCCACCTTAGCGCCTCTCTCCATGAATGCGAGGCTTGCCACCCCCGGTAGCCCCGCTTATCAGCCGGTCTGCCGGACAGATGGGCGATCAGGCCCGCGCCGATGCCAGGGGAAGTCGCCATGCAGAGCCAGCGTCTGGGCCGCAGCCCGCTCGTCGTATCCAAGATCTGCATGGGGACCATGACCTTCGGCTCCCAGGCCGACGAGAAGACCTCGCATCGCATTCTCGACCGCAGCCTCGAGGCCGGGATCAACTTCTTCGACACCGCCGAGAACTATCCGGTTCCGCCGCAGGAATCCTGGGCCGGCCTGACCGAGGAAATCTTCGGGCGCTGGATGAAGACCAAGCGCCGGGACGAGATCATCCTGGCCACCAAGGTCTGCGGCCCCAGCCACGGCTGGATCAAGGGCTCACAGCGGGCCGGCATGACGGCGCTTGACCGCCACAATATCACCCGGGCCATCGAGGACAGCCTGCGCCGCCTGGGCACGGACTATATCGACCTCTACCAGACCCACTGGCCCGACCACGGCGCCCGCTACGAGGACGCCCTTGAAACCCTGGACGAGCTGGTCCGCGCCGGCAAGGTGCGGGTCCTGGGCTGCTCGAATGAGACCTCCTGGGGGCTGATGAAGGCCCTTTCGACCTCGGAGCGCGAGGGCTTTGCCCGCTACGAGACGATCCAGAACAACCACAGCCTCAACAACCGCCGCTTCGAGGACGAACTGGCCCAGGTCTGCCGGCAGGAGGGGGTCAGCTCGATCCCCTATTCGCCCTTGGCGGGTGGCGTCCTGTCGGGCAAGTACAACGGCGGGGCCCTGCCGTCCGGTGCGCGATTCAGCCGCTATCTGGAGCTGGGCGGCCGGCAGGCGGCCATGGCGCGCCGCTTCGTCAACGAGAAGAGCCTGAGCTCCACCGAGCGCTTCGCGCAGATCGCGGCCGAGGCGGGCATCTCCCTGGTTACCCTTGCGACGGCCTGGTCCAAGCAGCATGACTTCGTCGCCTCGACCATCGTCGGCGTCACCCGCGAGGACCAGTTGGACGACATCTTCGCCGCCGCCGACCTGATGCTGTCCCCAGAGACCCTGAAGGCCATCGACGAGGTCACCCGGGACATCCTCTACCCGATGGGTTGACGCCGGCCCGTCCGGCTGTGGCCGCGTCACCCATCGAGCGGCCCGTCGCCCAGAGCCCCGCCCTGGGGATACTGCTGCGCGTACTCGCCATGGCCCTCATGGCGGTCCTCGCCGCCATCGTTAAGGCGTGCGCCGAGCGGGGGGTGCCGGTCCTCGAGATCATCTTCTTCCGCAACGCCTTCGCCTTCATCCCGGTGATGCTCTACATCTGGCGGACTTCCGGGTTCGGGGTCCTTCGCACCCGGCGGCCGGGCGCCCACCTGACCCGGTCTGCGGTCGGCCTGACCGGCATGATCTGTGGGTTCACCGCTGTCAGCCTCCTTCCCCTGACCCAGTCGACCGCGATCTCCTTTTCGGCACCCCTGTTCATGGTCGCCCTCTCCGCCTTGATCCTGAAGGAGCCGGTCAGTCTCCACCGCGGGTTGGCTGTGGCCGTCGGCTTCGTCGGCGTGCTCATCATGGTCCATCCGGATCCCAGGCAGTTCGTCGGCGTCGGGGTGCTTTTCGCCATCGCGGCCGCCATCGGCGCGGCTGGAGCCAACATCGCCATCCGTGAGATCAGCCGCACGGAGCCCGGCCCCACCATAGTCTTCTACTTCACACTCGCCGGGGCGGCGGTCGGCCTCGCCAGCCTTCCCTTCGGATGGGTCATGCCCAGCCCGGGGGTCCTCGGCGTCCTGGTCGCGGCGGGGCTGATCGGCGGGACCGGGCAGCTCCTTCTGACCGAAGCTATCCGCCGGGCGCCCGTCGCCGTGGTGGCACCCTTCGACTACACCCAGCTTGTGTGGGCGGGGCTGATTGGCTTCCTGGTCTGGGGGGAGACTCCGGCGATGCTGACCCTGATCGGGGCCATGGTGGTGGCGGCCAGTAGCACCTATATTCTTTGGCGGGAGATCGGGCGCTCCCGGATCTAGGTCGCCCTCAGCCTTGGAGCCAGGTATGCGTTATCCTTGGACCTTCGCCGCGATCGGTGCAGCCCTGGTGATGGGATCCGCCGGTTCTGGGCAGGCGGCCATCACGGTGCTGGGCGGCGGTTCCGCCGAGGCCTGTTCCCAGGCGGCCATGGCGGGCGAGATGGATCGCAGGTTCGAGGCCCTCTGCACCCAGGCCCTGGAGACAGAGTT
>JBMOEP010000201.1:0-4371 GCA_049314675.1 Phenylobacterium sp. | reverse complement strand
TCACAATGCTGGAGTGGTACCGGGCGGGCGAGGACTGGGAGGTGATCATGACCGATTGCGCCGCCCTGCTCGGCCTGGCCGCAGAGGCGGCGGGGACCAAGGCCCTGACCTGGCGGGGACGCACCTGCGATCCCTTTGCCACACCCCAAAGGCTGACCCTGGCTGAGGCCTTCCGGGACCTGGCCGGCATCGACCTGCTCGCCACCCTCGGGCCCGACGGGACGAGCGACGCACCTGCCCTGGCCGGCGCCGCCCGTGCCTCGGGGATCCGGGTCGCGTCGGACGATTCCTGGAGCGACGTCTTCAGCCGGGTCCTTGTCGAGCGGATCGAGCCCACCCTGGGAGACGGCCGCCCCACCCTGCTGTGCGAATATCCTGCCCCGGAGGCGGCTCTGGCCCGGCGTTGCGCCCAGGACCCGAGGGTGTCCGAGCGCTTCGAGCTCTATGCCTGTGGGGTGGAGCTGGCCAACGCCTTTGGCGAGTTGACCGACCCCGTCGAACAGCGACGCCGGCTGGAGGCCGAGATGGACGAGAAGTCCCGGGTCTATGGCGAGCGCTATCCCCTCGACGAGGACTTCCTGGCGGCCCTGGCCATCATGCCCCAGGCCTCCGGCGCGGCCCTGGGCTTTGACCGGCTGGTCCTGCTGGCCACCGGCGCCCGAACGATCGAAGACGTCCTGTGGACCCCTGTGGCGGAGGTTCCGTGAGCCGGGTCCTGCACACGACGGCGGACCTTGCCCGGGCCGGCCTGGTGGAGGCCAACGCAGTCGCCACTCTGGAGGCTGTGGCCGCCCGCTACGCCATCGCCGTCACCCCGGCGGTCGCAGCCCTGATCGACCCCGCCGATCCGTTGGACCCCATCGGCCTGCAGTACCTGCCCTCGCCCGAGGAACTCGTTTCCGCGCCTGGCGAACAGGCCGATCCCATCGGCGACCAGATCCACTCGCCGGTGAAGGGGATCGTCCACCGCTACCCTGACCGGCTGCTCCTGACCGCCACCTACGCCTGCGCCGTCTACTGCCGGTTCTGCTTTCGCCGGGAGGTGGTGGGGCCGGGCGGCGGCGGGGGCCTCACGCCGGCGGAGCTGGACGGTGCGCTCGCCTACATCGCCGGCCATCCGGAAGTCTGGGAGGTGATCCTGACCGGTGGCGACCCCCTCGTCCTGTCCCCGCGCCGGATTGCGGACCTGGTGCGGCGCATCAGTGACATCCCCCACGTGAAGATCCTGAGGGTCCACACCCGCCTGCCCGTCGCCGACCCGGAACAGGTGAGCGAGGCCCTGGTCGAGGCCCTGTCCGGCTCGCGCCTGACCCTGGCCGTGGGCGTTCACGTCAACCATGCCCGGGAGCTGACCCCGGCGGCCGACGCCGCCCTGGCACGACTGGCCGGCGCGGGCGCCCTGCTGCTCAGCCAGACCGTCCTCTTGAGGGGCGTCAACGACCGGGTCGAGGTGCTGGGCGACCTCATGCGCGCCCTGGTGGAGCGGGGCGTGCGGCCCTACTACCTTCACCACCCCGATCCGGCGCCGGGCACGGCCCGGTTCCGGGTGTCCCTCGCCGAGGGCCAGGCCCTGGTGCGGGGCCTGAGAGGGCGTTATTCGGGCCTCTGCCAGCCGACCTATGTTCTCGACATCCCTGGCGGCTTCGGCAAGATTCCCGCAGGTCCGGCCTGGATCGAGTCTGACGGCGCGGGACTGACGGCGACCGATCCCTGGGGCGGACGCCACCCCGTCGAGGCAGAGGAACCCGAGGCATGAGCCAGCCGCCCCGTATTCGCCCGCTTTCTGCTGGTTTCAGCTACCGGGTCGGGCCACAGCCCGCGCCCGCCGCCCAGCCGGGGGCCGCACCTCAGGGACCGCCGCCTCCCCAGTCCGTGCTGGACGCCATCGGCGAGAGGATCGTCGCCAGAGACATGCCGGGTGCCTTCGCCGCCGCCGAGGCCGCCCTGGCAGAAGGCTACGAGCACCCGGCCCTGCTCAATCTCTCTGCCGGCCGACTGGAGGCCGAGGGCAAGCCCGGGGAGGCCCTGATCCGGCTGCAGAGGGCCCGCCACCTGGCGCCCGGGGACCCCGGCGTCGTCAACGCCCTGGGGCTGTGCCTCCTGGCCCTTGAGGCCCCAGCCGAGGCCGAGTCGGTATTCCGGGATCTGCTCGCCCTCGTCCCCGACTTCGCCCCGGCCCACGCCAACCTTGGCCAGGCCCTCGCCGGTTCGGGGCGACTCGACCGGGCCAGCGCCGCCTACCGCCGCGCCCTCGAGATCGATCCCGACCAGATCATCGCCCTCGCCGGGCTCGCGGTTATCGCTGCCCGGCGCGGGGCCTTCGCCGAGGCCGAGGGCCTGGCCGACCGAGTGCTGGCGCGGGCACCCGACGCCGCGGACGCCCTGATGGCCAAGGCCCGGGCCGAGGTCGACGACGGCCGGTTGGGCGAGGCCGAAGCCCGGCTGAGAAAGCTCATCGCCGACCCGCGCCTCCCGGGCGTGGGGACCGCCGACGCCCTCAACCTGTTGGGGGACATCCTGGACCTGAAGGGTGAGCACCTTGGTGCCTTCGGGGCCTGGTCGGGTGGCAACGACATCCTGCGCCGCCACTACGCCCACCGGTTTGCTGGGACCGGCGCCGTGGAGCACACCCGCCGGATGGATGGCTGGATGGCCCGCCATACAGGCCGGCTGCGGTCACCATCTGCCGACAGCCTGCCCCCAGGGCCCGCCCGGTCTCACGTCTTCCTGCTGGGCTTTCCGCGGTCCGGGACCACCCTGCTCGAGGCCGCCCTCACCGGTTCGCCGGAGGTCATCGCCCTCGAGGAGCAGGAGGCCCTGGCCGATGGCGTCCGGCGCTACCTGCGCGACCCCACCGATCTGTCGGCCCTGGCCGACGCCGGACCTGCGGACCTGGCCGCCTTTCGGGACGCCTACTGGAAGCGGGTCCGCGAGGCGGGGCTCGACCCGGAGGGAAAGGTCTTCCTCGACCGCTATCCCTTGAACAGCCTGAAACTGCCCCTGATCCAGCGCCTCTTCCCGGAGGCGACCATCCTCTTCGCCCTGCGTGATCCGAGGGATGTGGTCTTTTCCTGCTGGCGCCGCCGCTTCCAGATGAGCGCGCCCATGTTCCACCTCCTGGACCTGAGGAGCGCGGCGGGCTTCTACGATGCGGTGATGACCTTCTCCATGCGGCTGGAGGGCCAGTCGGCCTCGCCCTGGGTCTTCGTGCGGCACGAGGCCCTGCTGGAGGACTTCACGACCAACATGCAGTCGATCTGCCAGACGGTGGGGGTGGAGTGGACCGAGGCCATGCGCGACGTGGGCGCGCGCAACGCTGACCGGGCCATCGCCACCCCATCGGCTGCCCAGCTGGCCGGCGGGCTCAGGACGGATGGCGGTGGGGCCTGGCGGCCCTATGCGGACCGGTTGGCAGAGCCCTTCGCGCCCCTGGCCCCCTGGCTCAGTCGATTCGGCTATCCCGGGACCTGATCACCAGGCCCCGATATTGGGCATGGAGGCCCAGGGCTCGGCCTGTGCCAGGGCCGGACCGGCCTGGAGCAGTTCGATGGAGATGCCGTCCGGCGATCGGACGAAGGCCATCCGGCCGTCACGCGGCGGCCGGCTGATGGTGACGCCCCCGGCCTGCAGGCGTGTACAGGTGGCGTAGATGTCGTCGACGGCATAGGCCAGATGACCGAAGTTCCGGCCGCCCTGATAGTCCTCAGTATCCCAGTTGTAGGTCAGCTCCACCATGGGCGCGCGCTGCTCCCGGGCCAGATCCGTGTCGCCGGGCGCGCAGAGGAAGACCAGGGTGAACCGGCCCTGCGCGCTCTCGTTGCGCGAGACCTCCTCCAGACCCAGAAGGTCACAGTAGAACCTGAGTGAAGCGTCGAGGTCCTGGACCCGGACCATGGTGTGCAGGTAGCGCAAGGTGAGTCTCCACTTTTCCGAGGCCGCCGCGCCCCCGGAAAGGCGGCGCGGAAGACACGCTCAGACAGGATTTCCGCACTGCAGCAATCCTATCCACGAATTCATTTGTCTGGACTTCAAACTGGCATCATTAGCAGCGAGCGCCAACAGGCGTAGCGCCCGGGGACGTCGGCCCGAACACGGTCGACCGCCAACCCGAACAACTGCTCAGGGATGAGAATGCGTCTGACATCCGCCCACAAGTTCGCCATCGGCATTTTCGCCATCGTTGTGCTTCTGTTCCTTGCGGGCACCTTGCTGGAAAGGGCCAGGAGGAAGGGTGAGCCGGCTCCGAAGGCTCAGGCGACTGCCTCGGGCCCGGCTGCCCTGCCATCTGTTCAGGTCGTCGAGACCCCGCAGAGCAACCATCCCTACTTCGTCCGCGTCCGGGGGCGTACGGAGGCGGCGCGCACCGTGACC
>JBMOEP010000200.1:0-4398 GCA_049314675.1 Phenylobacterium sp. | reverse complement strand
TCGCCTGGAACCCAAGAGAGCTGAAGGTCCCGCAAGTCATGACCGTCGACCAGGCCAATCGCGCGCTACGCCCTGCCGTGGCCTTGTGGGCTTTTGCCGGCCTCCTGGGCATTCCCGCTGCGGTCTATTTCGACCTGCTGGGGGGCTGGCGCTGGCCGCCCTACAACGCGATCTACGACCAGATGATGGTCAGCGTCTATTTCGCGCTCGGGATCTGCGCCCTGCGCGCCGTCAAGGATCCCCTCCGGCACGCGAGCTTCCTCTGGTTTGTCGCGATCTCGAGTTTCACGCACGGGGCGGTCATGCTGTTTCACGCCGTGCACAATCCCATGCACCTGGGCCATCTCCTGGGCGATGTCTGGATCCTGGCCGGCGGCGCCGCCCTGGCCTGGCCCCTGTGGCGCCTGAGGCAGGCGGTCGACAGGGATTGACGACAGGGCCCAGCGCCGCCTTGGCAGAGTCTCGCGGGGGCGAAGAGCCCACGGTCATTGCGCCAGTTTCCGGAGGCCGTCCGAACCTCAAAGACCGAGGCGACCGGCCAATGCGGTCTCTGAACGCAATGGGCCTCTGATCACCCGAACCTCACGGCCGCCCCTTCGGGCCGAGGTCAACGCCGGTGAGGGCTTCAGCGGCTGCGCCGGGGTCGGTCTCGCTGGCATCAAGAAGGTCGAGCTTGTCGCGGATCTCGGCGTGGCGCTCGGCTGTCAGCTTGTAGCCGAGGAAACAGGCTCCGGCGGCCATCACAAAGATGATCGGGCCGACGATATAGGCCAGCTCCAGGCCCCGGACCGCCTCCGGCGTGTTGGTGACACCCGCACCGACCTTGTATCCCACCAGCGCCAGAACATTGAAGGTGAGGAAGATTGCGCCGGCTGTGGCCAGTTTCGACGTGGCGGTCAGGCCGGCATAGATCAGACCCATCCACTCCCGGCCGCTGTCGAGCCGGAGCTCGTCGGCAATGTCGGCCGCGATGGCCCGCATCATCACCGTAAAGCCAGCGGCCATGGCGCCCACCAGGAACATCAGCACGGAGAAGATCGGGAAGTCCCCCTTGGGCAGGAACGGCAGACACATCAGGCCGAGGGAATAGATGGTGGTCGTCACCAGGAAGGCGATGTGTTTGCTGATCTTGTTCGCGAGCCAGGCCGCGAAGGGCGCACCGGCGAACCCGGCAATGACATAGATCAGCAGCAGCAGGTTGGCGGAGGCGGTGTCAAACCCCCGACTGTCCTTGAAGTAGAACAGGTAAAGCGCGGCCATCCAGCCAGGCCCGAGCGTGACCATAAGGTCGGCGGCGAGCAGCCGGATCACGTTTTCCCGGGTGTTGAGCTGGGCGTAATCCTTGAGGGTGAACTTGGCGGGCCGATCCTGAGTGATGCGTTCCGGTGAGCTGAACACCACGAGCATGCAGGTGACCGCCGTTACGACGATGATGAACCAGATCATGGCCTGGACGCCCTGGGCGTCCGTATAGCCCTGCTGGTTCATGACGATCGGGATCAGCAGCACAGCCATGGCGCCAACGACGCCCAGCCCCGTAATGGCCCCGAAGATCCGGGAGCGTTCCTTGTAGGTGGGGGCAAGTCGTCCGGCCCAGGCGAGATGGGAGAGCAGGACGCCGGAATAGCCGAGGTACATCACCAACAGCCACAGGCCGAGGTAGAGGGGCCCGTCCCCCGCGCCTGTCATCAGCAGCATGTAGAAGCCCAGCATCAGCACCGGAGCGCCGAGGGCCATCCAGACCCGGTAGCGGCCGAAGCGGGTCTTGGTCCGGTCCATCGCCAGGCCCATGGCGGTATCGATCGGAATGTCGATGAACCGAACCAGCGCGAACACTGTGCCGACCAATGCCAGCGACAGGCCGAGTTCAGCTGCGAAATAGCGCGGCAGGTGAACGGTGGCGGCGACGCCGAGCGCCCCGATGGGGACGGCCGCGCTGGCGAAGACCAGGGCTCGCGGCAAGGAGATCTGACCGCCCGCAGGGCCGGACTGGGATTGCGACACCGGAACTGGACTCCCCTCAAACTCGCGCCTTTTGACCAGACGCTTAAGGATGGGATTTAGCCGCGAGCCGGGCCGTCGCCGCAAGGGGGTTTCGATGGCAAGGGTTGCAACGGCGGGTGGCCCAGCCGCCCTGCCTCTTGCCGATGGGCGGCTGCAGATTCCTGGACGGATCCATCCAGGAGCCGACGCCAGCCCTGGCACCCCCCTACCCCCCGCACTCCAGCGCCACCTCCCCGCCCCTCGGGAGGTCGGTCCAGGTCCGTGCAAAGGCGGCGAGGTCGGCGCGGACGCGGGCCACGGCACCTGTGGGGATAGGCGGCAGGGGGACGTGTGAGTTGGCGCAGGCGGTCCCGGCAAGGGCCAGGAGGTCGGATTCATCGCCCTGGCAGCCGCCCCAGAGGTCGGCCTCGAAGATCTCGACCAGGCGCTCAGCCTGGAGAAGCTGGAGGATGCCGGGATCGGCGGCACCCGCCCGGGAAGCGCTGGGATGGCCGCCGGCCGAGGCCAGGGCCTGGAGGTCCTCGGGTGCGAGGCCCTCGGCGACCAGGCCCCAGAAACCGCGCTGCAGGCCAAAGGCCTGCTCGACGAAGAGGTGAACGGCGTCGTGCGGGACCGGGCCCTTGTGGGGGGTGACGAAGCGGACCTCACCTCTCCCGTCGGGACAGACCTCAAGTGTGTCGGAAGAAACGCCACGTCGAATCCGGATCAACATGGGACATCCTGGCTCGCGCCTCGGCATTCGGCACCCTATCTGTCACCAAATTGTCCGGAATACCCGCCCCAGCCGTCGTGGGCTGGTCCTGTCTGCCGCCGCCCTGGCCTTCTCCGGGCTTGGCGCCCGCGCCGCCCTGGCCGCGGAGGGCGGGGACATCCTCGATCAGGTACGGGGCTATGGTGCCCTGAGGCCGGATCCGGCGGGTGTGCTGGACCTTCCTGCTGGGTTTTCCTACCAGGTCGTCTCCCGCGCCGGCGAGGTGATGGATGACGGCTTCCTTGCGCCGGACAACTTTGACGGTATGGGGTGCCTGGCCCTGCCAGACGGTCGCCTGGCACTGATGCGCAACCATGAGTTGGACGAGGGCGAACACAGGCTGGGCCCCACCGGTGGCCGGCCAGACCTGGAGGCGAAGCTGGGCACCCTTCCTGCCTTCGACCGTAGCGCCGATGGCCGGGTCCTGCCCGGGGGGTCACCACCCTGATCATCGATCCCGCAACAGGGCGCCGCGAGCGTCAGTTCCTTTCCCTGGCCGGAACGGCTCTGAACTGCGCGGGTGGCTCTACCCCGTGGGGCGCCTGGCTGACCTGCGAGGAGACGATGCTCTCCGCGCCCAAAACAGGCGCCAGCCACGGCTGGATCTTTGAGGTCCCTGCGGATGCACAAGGCCCCGTGGTGCCCGTTCCGCTGACCGCCATGGGCCGCTTCCGGCACGAGGCGGCGGCGGTCGATCCGGCCTCGGGGACGGTCTACCTGACCGAGGACCGTGACGACGGCCTTCTCTACCGGTTCCTGCCCACCTCACCCGGCCGGCTCACCGGGGGCGGGCGTCTTCAGGCCCTGGCCTTCGAGGTTGGGGGGAGCGACAGTCGTAACTGGCGCCGGACCGACCTGACCGTTGGCGAGGAACGCGCCGTGCGATGGATCGACCTCGATGAGGTCGAGAGCCCGAAAGATGACCTGCGCCAGCGGGGACATGCGGCGGGCGGCGTCCTGTTCGCCCGGGGCGAGGGTGTCCATCTGGCGGCAAGGCCAGATGGCGGCTGCGACGTCTTCTTCACCTGCACCTCCGGCGGCGACCGCCGGCTGGGACAAATCTTCCGCCTGACCTCGCACCCCAAGGCCGGGGCGGACCAGCTGCAACTGTTCCTGGAGTCCCGTGACAGCCGGGTGATGGACTATGCTGACAATGTGACCATAGCCCCCTCCGGCCACCTCGTTGTCTGCGAGGACCGGGTGGGTCTGAGCCCCAACCACCTGAAGGTCGTCACGCCTGCAGGTCAGGTCTGCGCCCTCGCCCGCCTTCGGATGCGCACAGAACTGGCCGGGGCCTGCTTCTCGCCAGACGGGCGCTTTCTTTTCGTGAACGCCTACGCGCCGGGGAGGACCTTCGTCATAGAGGGCCCCTGGACGACATTCAGCAACGCTCCCGCCTGAGGCCTCCCGGCAGCAAGTCGGACCCCGCAAAATGACGAACGGCCCCTCGAGTGATCACCCGAGGGGCCGTGACTTTTCAAAGTCTCCAAGCGGGGATCAGGCCTAGTCGAACCGGTCTAGCTCCATCACCTTGGTCCAGGCCTTCACGAAGTCGGCCGTGAACTTCCCGGCGGCGTCGTCCTGGGCATAGACCTCAGCCAGGGCGCGCAGCTCGGAGTTGGAGGCGAAGACCAGGTCGGCGC
>JBMOEP010000199.1:0-4409 GCA_049314675.1 Phenylobacterium sp. | reverse complement strand
TGGCCGCTCGGCCCGCGCCCTCTACTTCACCCGCTCGGTCCTCTTTGGGGAGGGCCCGGTCTGGATCCATCACGGCATCTATGGCTTTCGGCGGCAGGCCCTGGAGCGATTCACGACCGCACCCCCTTCGCCCCTCGAGCGGCGCGAGCGGCTGGAGCAGCTGCGCGCCCTGGAGCTGGGCATGGTCATCTGGTCCGCCGTACTGGACGAAGCGCCGATCTCGGTGGACAACCCCGCTGACCTCGAGCGCGCCCGCGCCTACGCCCGCCGAATGGGAGACCCCGCATGAATCCCAACCGGATCGCCTTCCAGGGAGAGCTTGGGGCCAATAGCCACGAAGCCTGCCAGGCCGCCTTCCCCGACATGGAGCCCGCGCCCTGCGCAACCTTCGAGGAGGCTTTTGAGGCTGTGCGGTCTGGTGATTGCCGTCTGGGAATGATCCCGGTGGAGAATTCCATCGCGGGCCGGGTTGCGGACGTCCATCACTTGCTGCCGTCCTCGGGCCTGCGGATTATCGGCGAGTACTTCAAGCCTATCCATTTCCAGCTAATGGCCAATCCGGGCGTCCGGCTCGAGGACCTGAAGACCGTGGTCTCCATGCCCATCGCCTTCGCCCAGTGCCGGGAGGCGATCGCCAACCTTGGCCTTTCCCGGGATCCCGTCAGCGACACCGCCCTGGCAGCCCGGCGGCTCTCGGAGCATCCGGACCCCACCCGTGCCGCCATCGCCCCGGCCCTGGCGGCGCGGCTCTATGGCCTTGAGATCCTGCAGGCGGACATCGAGGACACCCACGACAACACCACGCGCTTCCTGGTCATGACCGCCGACCAGGACGCCCCGGCGCCGGCAGCCGGCGTCCGCTGCGTGACCAGCTTTGTCTTCCGGGTCCGGAACCTACCGGCGGCCCTCTACAAGGCCCTCGGCGGCTTCGCCACCAACGGTGTCAACATGACCAAGGTGGAAAGCTACATGGAGAACGCCGCCTTCACGGCGACCTTCTTCTATTCCGAGATCGACGGTCGTCCCGAAGACCCCGCCGTCGCCCGGGCCTTCGAGGAGCTGCAGTTCTTCTCGGAGCGGTTCGAGATCCTCGGCGTCTACCCCGCCGATCCCTACCGGGCCCAAGTGGGATAGAGGACAATCGCCGGCGGAAAGAAGATCTAGGGGGTCGGCTGAAGCGCTGTTGACCCCCTCCGCCCCGGCGCAGGCGCCGGTCCACCTCCCCCTTGGGGAAGGAATTACCGCTCCAATTGCTCCCCCAAGGGGGAGCTCCCGGCGAAGCCGGGTGAGGGGGTCTGCTGCGGTTCAGCCGGGCCCCTGCAGCCTTAGACCTCCTCCGCCCAAGCCTTGATGAGCTGGTGGGCAATGGCCATGGCGGGCGGGGAAAAGCTGCCCCGGATCTCGCCGGCCAGCAGGGCCCGGGCTTCCTGGCGCGTGTACCAGCGCACCTCGGACAGCTCGGTCTGGTCCGGCTGGGCCTCGTCGCTGTCCACCTCGGCGATCAGGCCGATCATCAGCGAATTGGGGAAGGGCCAGGGCTGAGAGGAATGGTAGCGGACCGAGGTCGCCCGAAGGCCCGCCTCCTCGAAGAGCTCGCGGGCGCAGGCCTCCTCGATGGACTCTCCGGGCTCAAGGAACCCTGCGAGGGCCGAGAACATGCCGGCGGGCCAGGCCGCCTGGCGTCCCAGCATGCAGCGGTCGCCATGCACGGCAAGCATGATGACCACCGGGTCTGTTCTCGGGAAGTGATCGGCGCTGCAGGCCGGACACTCCCGTTTCCAGCCGCCCTCCGCAGCCCGGGTCGGTTCGCCGCAGACGGAACAGGCGCGATGCTTGCGACGCCATTCGAAGACGCCCTTGGCCGTGCCAACGATGGCGATCTCGCCCGGCGAAAGGCTCGAGGCCAGGGCCCGGGCGTCCTCGAACCGGCCCATGCCCTGCAGCGGGCCTTCGGTGGGATCGGCCGGGCCTTCGAGGTCAACGGCGAATACCGCCGTCTCCTGCCAAAGACCCATGAACAGGAGCCGTTCGGGCCCGCCGGACAGGTCCTCGACAAGGCGCGAGGGCAGGTAGGCGATCTGGGTCCCGCCCGAGGATGACCGCTCAACAAGGGCCTTCCCGTTCCAGAGTACGAGGCCCAGGGACTGGTCAGAAGCGAGGCGCTCAGCGAGCCAGCCAGCATCCTTGCGGTGCTCGCTGACGCGGTCGAGGGGATTGCCGGCGAAGGTGTTCTGGAAGGCGTTCAGGGACATGAGTCGGATATTAGCCCACAGGCGGAATTCTGCACACGCTTGCGTCGAGGCCCCGGGATCGCGATATAGGGGATGGAGATCGGCGACGGGCGGACGCCTCGCCAACTCGGTCAGGTCCGGAAGGAAGCAGCCGTAACGAATCACGTTCCGGGTCGTTGTCCGGTCTCCACCCAGCCCGCATGGCGACCATGGCCGACGAAGATCTCACGCCCGAACCTGATGCGCCGGAGCGTGATCCCGACACCGCGGACATGTTCGGCGACCCCATGCCCGCTGCGACGCCAGCGCCAACGCCTGCCCGCGCACCGGCGACCAGTGGTTCTGCGGCCTACACTGTCATCGCCCGCAAGTACCGCCCGCGGACCTTCGAGGACCTCTATGGCCAGGAGGCCATGGTCCGGACCCTGCGCAACGCCTTCGCGGCTGGACGCATCGCCCACGCCTTCATGCTCACCGGCGTGCGGGGGGTGGGCAAGACCACAACGGCCCGGCTTCTCGCCCGGGCGCTGAACTTCCAGACGGACTCCGTCGATGCCCCCAGCCTGGACCTGTCCGCCGAGGGCCGGCACTGCCGCGCCATCATCGAGGGCCGGCACATGGACGTGCTGGAGCTGGACGCCGCCAGCCGGACCGGCGTCGCCGACATGCGCGACCTGCTGGACGGGGTGCGCTACGCCCCGGTGGAGGCGCGCTACAAGGTCTACATCATCGACGAAGTGCACATGCTCTCGACGGGGGCCTTCAATGCGCTCCTGAAGACCCTCGAGGAGCCGCCGCCGCACGCCAAGTTCATCTTCGCCACCACCGAGATCCGCAAGGTGCCGGTCACAATCCTCTCCCGTTGCCAGAGGTTCGACCTGCGCCGGGTGGAGCCCGACGATATCATCCGTAACCTGCAGATGATCCTCGAGGCCGAGGGAGTGCGGGTCGAGGCCGAGGGCCTGACCCTGATCGCCCGGGCCGCCGAGGGCTCGGTGCGGGACGCCCAGTCCCTTCTGGACCAGGCCATCGTCCAGGCCGAGCCCGGGCAGACCGTGCCCGCCGCCCTGATCCGCGACATGTTGGGCCTCGCCGACCGGGCTGGGACCCTGGATCTTTTCGAGCATGTCCTGAAGGGCGATCCCGGCGGCGCCGTCAGCGCCTTCCGCCAGCTTTATGCCCTCGGCGCCGATCCGGGCCAGGTCGTGCTCGACCTGCTGGAGCATGCGCACGGTGCCTCTGTGGCCCGCGCCGTCGGCCCGCAGGCCCTGACCCTTCCGAAGGATCAGGCCGCCCGCCTCGCCGCCGCTGGTTCCGCCATTTCGGCCCCCATCCTCGCCCGCCTCTGGCAGATGCTGCTCAAGGCCCACGATGAGGTCGGGCGCGCACCGGACCCCGCGGCGGCGACAGACATGGCCCTGATCCGGCTGGCCCACGCCGCCGACCTGCCCGGGCCTGAAGAGGCCCTGAAACTGCTGAGGAGCGGCGAGACGCCGGCCGGCGGTGGCGGATCGATGGGCGGCGGATCAACGGGCGGCGGAGCGGCCCAGGGCGGCGCGGCGAGAGCCCTGGCCACCCAGAGTGCGCCCCAGTCCGTGCCCCAGGGTGCCCCACAGGCCGAGGCCCGGCAGATGCCGGTCCTGCAGACCTTCGAGGACCTGGTCGCCCTGATCGACGCCGAGCGGGACATCGCCCTCAAGCTCGACGTGGAGCGCTTCGTCCGCCCGGTCAGCTTCCGGCCCGGGGTCCTGGAGTTCGAGCCCGCGCCCGGCGCGCCCGCCAACCTGGCCCAGCGCCTGGTAGGCCGCCTGAAGGCCTGGACCGGCCAGCCCTGGCTGGTGGCCGCCCAGGGCGGCGGGGGCGCCGAAAGTCTCTGGGAACGCCAGACCCGGGAGGTCCGCGAGACCCGGGCCGAGATCGGACAAGACCCCTTCGTCCTGTCCGTGCTCCAGGCCTTTCCCGGCGCCGAGGTCGTCCAGATCCGCCACCTACCCCCGCCAGAGCCAGCCCTTGTGGATGACCTGGACGAGGCCAGCGAGGACTAGCCCCCCGCCCCACCCGGCGGACAGGCGGCGAGCTCGGGATCAAGGCGCAGCCGCACCCTGCCCACCATCACGTCCTGGACCTTGTCCCTCGGCGGCGCGACGCGGACGTCGCCGGCAAGGAAGGGCTTTGAGT
>JBMOEP010000198.1:0-4415 GCA_049314675.1 Phenylobacterium sp. | reverse complement strand
CCGAACGGGTCTCCATGCCCGACTTCGACATCGACTTCTGCCAGGAGCGGCGGGAGGAGGTGATCACCTATGTCCAGCAAAGGTACGGGCGCGACCGGGTGGCGCAGATCATCACCTTTGGCACCCTGCAGGCCCGCGCGGTCCTGAGGGACGTGGGTCGGGTCCTCCAGATGCCCCTGGGCCAGGTTGACCGGCTGGCCAAGATGGTTCCGGCCAATCCCGCCAGTCCCGTCACCCTGGCGCGGGCCATCGAGATCGAGCCCCGCCTGCAGCAGGCCCGGGATGAGGACGAGTCCGTCGCCCGCCTGCTGGAAATCGCCCTGCGCCTGGAAGGGCTCTACCGCAATGCCTCCACCCACGCCGCCGGCGTGGTGATCGCCGACCGGCCCCTGACCCAGTTGTCCCCCCTCTATCGTGATCCCCGCTCGGACCTGCCCGCGACCCAGTTCAACATGAAGTGGGTGGAGAGCGCTGGCCTGGTGAAGTTCGACTTCCTGGGCCTGAAGACCCTGACGGTTATCGACCGGGCCATGAAGCACCTGGCTCGCCGGGGGGCGGATTTTACCCTCGAGGGCCTGGCCCTGGATGATGCGGCTACCTACGAGCTGATGGCCTCCGGCCAGACGGTGGGCGTCTTCCAGCTGGAAGGGCAGGGCATGCGCGACACCCTGCGCCAGTTGCGGCCCAACTCCATCGAGGACGTCACCGCCCTGATCTCGCTTTACAGGCCTGGTCCGATGGACTCCATCCCGGCCTATGTGGACACCAAGGCTGGCCGCAAGCCCCTGAACGTCTACCACCCCCTCCTGGAGTCGGTCCTTACCGAGACCTACGGGGTCATCGTCTACCAGGAGCAGGTGATGAACATCGCCCGCATCATGGCGGGCTACTCCCTGGGCGAGGCCGATCTCCTGCGCCGGGCCATGGGCAAGAAAAAGAAGGAGGAGATGGACCAGCAAAGGGCCCGTTTCCTTTCCGGCGCCGCCGAGCGCGGGGTGGATCCGGACCTGGCTGACACGCTCTTCGAGTTGATGGCCAAGTTCTCGGGTTACGGGTTCAACAAGGGTCACGCCGCCCCCTACGCCCTGATCGGCTACCAGACCGCCTGGCTCAAGGCGAATGCACCGGTGGAGTTCTTCGCCGCCTCGATGAGCCTGGACATCTCCAATACCGACAAGCTGACGGTCTTTTACCAGGACGCCCGTCGTTTTGGCGTGGTGGTCCGTCCGCCAGACGTGAACCGGTCCTCCGCTGACTTCACGGTCGAGGATGGCGAAGTCCTCTACGCCCTTGGCGGCATCCGGAATGTGGGTCTCCAGGCCATGGAGCATCTCGTCGAGGTCCGCGCCTCCGGCGGGCCCTTCCGAGACATTTTCGACTTTGTCGAGCGGGTCGATCCCCGGCAGGTCAACCGCCGGACCCTGGAGACCCTCGCCCGGGCTGGCGCCTTTGACAGCCTGGGGCACGACCGCGCCCAGCTGATGGAATCCTCCGAGATCCTGGCCGGCTATGGCCACAGCGTCGCCGATGAGCGGGCCTCTTCCCAGGGATCCCTGTTCGGTAGCGACCAGGTTGAGGCCCAGCGTCCTCGCCTGCCCCGGGTGGAGTCCTGGTCCCCGACCCGGCGCCTGGACGAGGAACTGGCGGCGGTCGGGTTCTATCTGTCCGGACACCCCCTCGAGGACCTGATGCCAGCCCTGCGTCGCCGTCGCACCGACCTGCTGACCGAGGTTATCCCCAAGGCTGAGGCGGGGGCCGAGGCCTTTCGCATGGCCGGCGTGGTGCGCCGCCGCCAGGAGCGTGCGTCCCAGGCCAGCGGCGACAAGTTCGCCTTTGTGACCTTTTCCGATCCCTCCGGGGAATACGAGGTGCTCTTCCCGCCCGAGAGCCTGCGTCGCTGCCGGGATTTGCTGGAGCCCGGTCGGGCGCTCTCCCTGAAGGTGCGAGCCAAGGCGAAGGATGGCGAGGTACGTTTCTTCGGCGACGACGTCGAATCGGTCGAGACGGCCATCGAGAACGCTGTGGCCGGCTTGCGCGTGCATGTGGCTCCGCGAAGCCTGGAGATCGAGGCCCTGAAGGCCCGCCTGACGGCCGCCGCACCGGGGCGGGGCGGGGAGATCGTCCTGGTCGCGCCGGTTGATGGCGGACGCGAGATCGAGTTGCGCCTTCCGGGTCGTTTCGACCTTGGGCCGGCCATGCGCGGGGCCCTGAAGACGGCGCCGGGCGTCGTCTTCGTCGAGGACGTCTGACACCGGGTCTGGCTTCTGGACTTGCTTTTTCGCCGTTTCGGGCCTAAACGCCGCGACATTCCACACGCAGGTGTTCGGTGGAGCCGGGGAGACATCCCGGCGGTGCCGTTCCGGTCCCCCGTCCGGGGGGTTTACCTGCGGAGGCTAACCGGAAGAAGAGGACCATCGCCATGGCGCTCCCCGATTTCTCTATGCGTCAGCTGCTTGAAGCCGGCGCCCACTTCGGTCACCAGACACACCGCTGGAACCCGAAGATGGAACGCTACATTTTCGGCAGCCGATCGAACATCCACATCATCGATCTCTCGCAGTCGATCCCCCTGCTTCATCAGGCCCTGGTGAAGGTGCGCGAAGTCGCCGCCGGCGGCGGTCGCGTCCTGTTCGTGGGCACCAAGCGCCAGGCGTCCGATCCGGTCTCGCAGGCCGCCCGTCGTTGCGCCCAGTACTACGTGAACCACCGCTGGCTGGGGGGAACCCTGACCAACTGGCGCACCGTGTCGGGCTCGATCAGCCGCCTGCGCGAGCTCGAAGCGGTCCTCGGGGCCGGAGAAGGCACCCGCACCAAAAAGGAGCTGCTGCAGCTGACCCGCGAGCGCGACAAGCTTGAGCTGTCGCTGGGCGGCATCAAGGACATGGGCGGCATTCCTGACCTGATGTTCGTGATCGACACCAACAAGGAAGCCATCGCCATCCTCGAGGCCCGAAAGCTGGGCATTCCGGTGGTGGCTATCCTGGACACCAACTGCAATCCCGACGGCATCAACTACCCGATCCCGGGGAATGATGACGCCGCCCGCGCCATCCAGCTTTACTGCGACCTGCTGGCAGACGCCGTCCTCGACGGCCTGGCGGCTGGCGCTGCCGCTTCCGGCGTCGACCTGGGCGCTTCGGCCGAGCCGGTCGAGCCCGCCTTGGCCCGTGAAGCCCCTGTGGTGGCCGAGGTCGTTGCCGAGGCTGCACCCGTGGCCGTTCCCGAGGCCGCGCCCGTTGCTGAGGCTGTAGCCGAACCCGAGGCCGTAGCCGAAGTTGCACCCGAGGCCGTAGCCGAAGTTGCACCCGAGGCCGTAGCCGAGGCCTGATCGCCCTGAATTCCGTCAGACCCTCCGGGTCCGACGAGCCCACAGACCTAAGGAGCTCCCGATGGCGGAGATCACTGCTGCCCTGGTGAAGGAACTGCGCGAGAAGTCCGGCGCAGGCATGATGGACTGCAAGAGGGCCTTGCAGGAGAACGACGGCGACGTCGACCTGTCCATTGACTGGCTACGGACCAAGGGCTTGTCCAAGGCCGCCAAGAAGTCGGATCGCGCCGCCGCCGAAGGCTTGGTGGGGGCTGCTGTCCGCAAGGACGGCGCAGGTATGACCGGCGTCGTGGTCGAACTGAATGCCGAGACCGACTTCGTTGCCCGGAACGAACTGTTCCAGAACGCGGCCAAGGAAATCGCCGGCATCGCCCTGGACCACGACAGCGTCGAGGCGATCGCCGCCGCCAGGACCGCTGGAGGCGCTGCCGTGTCGGACCTCGTCACCAACCTGATCGCCACCATCGGCGAGAACATGAACCTGCGCCGGGCACACCGGTTCACGGTCTCGGAGGGCGCGATTGCGTCCTACGTCCACTCGGCCATCGTGCCGGACCTGGGGAAGATCGGGGTGCTGGTGGCGGTCGAAGGCAAGGGGGACCAGGCCAAGCTCGCCGAGATGGGTCGCAAGATCGCCATGCACGTTGCGGCCACCAATCCCCTGTCCCTGTCTACCGATGACCTGGATCCGGCGGCGGTCGATCGCGAGAAGGCCATCTTCACCGAGCAGGCCCTGGCCTCGGGCAAGCCCGCAGGTGTCGTCGAGAAGATGGTCGAGGGTCGTATCCGCAAGTTCTTCGAGGAAGTCGTGCTGCTCAAGCAGGCCTTCGTGATGAACCCGGACCAGACCATCGAGCAGCTTGTGGCCGAGACGGCCAAGGAGACCGGCTCCCCCGTCGTGGTGAAGGGCTTCGTGCGCTTCGCTCTTGGCGAAGGCGTTGAAAAGAAGGTCGACGATTTCGCCGCCGAGGTCGCTTCCATGACCGGCCAGGGCTGATTCCATCCTGACGGGACGACTTTTCCGGGCGTGGTGCGTTCAACGCGCACCACGCCCTTGGTTTATGTAGAATGCCGGCAGATTCCCTCG
>JBMOEP010000197.1:0-4439 GCA_049314675.1 Phenylobacterium sp. | reverse complement strand
GAAGATCGAGGCGATCGAGTTGGTCGAGGTCGACTCGCCCTTCTGGTGCTGGCGGAAGTGGCGGGTCACGGTGCCGTGGGCGGCCTCGGCCTCCATGATCTTGCCGTCCGGGGTCAACAGGACCGAGGTCATGAGGCCCAGTGAGCCGAAGCCCTGGGCGACCTGGTCGGACTGGACGTCGCCATCGTAGTTCTTGCAGGCCCAGATGAAGCCGCCGTTCCACTTCAGGGCCGAGGCGACCATGTCGTCGATCAGGCGGTGCTCGTAGGTCAGGCCCGCCTCCTTGTACTGGGTGGCGAATTCAGCCTCGTAGATCTCGGAGAAGATGTCCTTGAAGCGCCCGTCATAGGCCTTGAGGATGGTGTTCTTGGTCGAGAGATAGACCGGATAATTGCGTTGCAGGCCATAGGCGAGGGAGGCGCGGGCGAACTCCCGGATCGACTCGTCGATGTTGTACATGGCCATGGCGACGCCGGAGCTGGGGTAATCGAAGACCTCGTGCTCGATCTCCTGGCCGTCCTCGCCGGTCCACTTGATGGTCAGCTTGCCCTTGCCGGGGACCCGGAAGTCCGTGGCGCGATACTGGTCGCCGAAGGCGTGGCGGCCGATGATGATGGGCTGGGTCCAGCCGGGTATCAGCCGCGGGACATTGCGGCAGATGATGGGCTCCCGGAAAACCACGCCGCCGAGGATGTTGCGGATCGTGCCATTCGGCGACTTCCACATCTTCTTCAGGTTGAATTCCTTCACCCGGGCTTCGTCTGGGGTGATGGTCGCGCACTTCACGCCGACGCCATGACGCTTGATCGCCTCGGCGGATTCGATCGTGACCTTGTCGTCGGTGGCGTCGCGGTGCTCCATCCCCAGGTCGTAGTAGTCGAGGTCGATGTCGAGGTGGGGGAAGATCAGCTTGTCCTTGATCCACTGCCAGATGATGCGGGTCATTTCGTCCCCGTCCAGGTCCACGACAGGGTTGGCGACTTTGATCTTGGCCATGGCGGGCGCGCACTCCTCAGCGAAACGATACGGTTCTGGAGGTGCTATACCTGCCCCTGCGCCCAGCGCAAAGGCTGCGGGACCGGGTTCAGCTTGCGCGGGAGGACGTCAGGCCTGAAAAGGGCCAGGCATGACCCTGCTTGCTCCCGCCATCATTCTCGACCGGCCGCAGATGGCCGAGAACATCGGCGCGGTCGCGCGAGCCATGGCCAACTTCGGCCTGACCGACCTGCGTCTGGTAGCGCCGCGCGACGGCTGGCCCCAGGAGCGCGCCTGGGCGTCGGCCTCAGGTGCCGACTGGCCGCTGAACGCCGCCCGGGTCTACGAGACCGTGGCCGAGGCCATCGCCGACCTGACCCTGGTCCTGGCCACGACCGCCCGCCCCCGGGAACTCCAGCTCCCCGTACTGACCCCCCGGGAGGCCGCCGAACAGGCCCATGCGGAGGCTGCACAGGGGCTACACACAGGACTGTTGTTCGGCCCCGAACGGGCCGGCCTGGAGACCGCCGACATCGCCCTCTGCCAGGCCGTTGTTACCCTGCCGGTGGATCCGCGGTTCCGGTCGCTCAACCTCGCCCAGGCGGTGATTATCCTGACCTATGAATGGCGCATGGGCCTGGATGCCGGCGCTCCGGCTATCTTCCGCCCCGGCCCGGAGCCGGCGGACGCCGCCACCCTGATGGGCCTCTATGGACATCTCGAGGCCGAGCTGGAAACCGCCGGCTTCTTCCATCCGCCTGAGAAGAAGCCTTCCATGGTCCAGAACCTCCGCTCCGCCCTGGGCCGGGGCCGGTTCAGCGAACAGGAGGTCCGCACCCTCCGGGGCGTGATCACGGCCCTGTCCCGCGGTCGGGGGCGGGTGCTCGAGAAGATCGCCCGCAGCAAGGCCGAAGCCGAACGCAAGTCCAACTGAGAGACGCCGCCCATGACTGACCTCGACGCCCTCCGCGAAGCCGCCCGGGCGGCTTATGTCTTCACCCTGCCGCTCATAGAGATCGCCACCACCCGTAGCCGGGGATTGGCCGTCGGCTCGCCGATGAACACCTTCGGACACATGCGCAGGCTGGCGGACCACACCGCCCGGGCAGTGACGACGCCGAACAATGACACCTACTATTCCACGGCCCAGGTGGACTTGTCCGAAGGCCCAGTGACCCTGACCCTGCCGCCCTCAGGGGACCGGTATCTCTCGGTCCAGTTCATGGATGCCTACAGCAATACCTTCGCCCTCCTGGGCACGCGGACCACGGGCGGGGAGGGCGGGACCTACACCCTGGTTGGGCCCGGCGACGCCGCCGCCCCGGGACCGCGGGTGCTGCGTGCGCCGACCCGGCACGTCTGGGTCCTGGCCCGGATCCTGGTCGCGGGACCGGAGGACGCGGCCGACGCCAAGTCCGTGCAGACGGGCCTGTCCATGCAGGGGCCGGCCACCGCGGATCCGGGGACCTTCGCCAACCGGGGGGCCGACTGGCGGGACTACCTGGCGTCCGCCGCCGAGCTGATGCGGCTCAACCCGCCGCCGGTCATGGACGGCCGGATCCTGGCGCGCATGGCGCCCCTCGGTCTGGAGGCCTTCGAGCCGGACCGGTTTACGCCGGAAGAGGCGGCGGCGATCGCCGAGGGCCTGGAGGCGGGCCGCCGCTTCGGCCGAAGCGCGGGCGGCCTGACCGGACCCAGCTTCATCGACGGCTGGTCCTATCCAGACGGACGGCTGGGGAATTTCGGCCAGAACTACGCCCTGCGCGCCGCTGTGGCTGTGGGCGGGCTCGCCGCCCTGCCACCGGAAGAGGCCATGTACATGCGGGCGGAGGGCGACCTGCCTCGGTCCCTGTTCGATGGTGGTCGGGCCTGGAGGCTTCATTTCCCGGCGGAACGCCAGATTCCGGTGGACAGCTTCTGGTCCCTGAGCCTCTACGAGGCGACCGAGGACGGGCAGTTCTTCTTCACCCGGAACGACCTCAACCGCTTCGCGATTGGCGACAGGACGCCAGGCCTGGCCCGTAACCCCGATGGTTCCCTGGACATCTGGATCGGGGCCGCCTCGCCGGGGCCGGAGCGGGAGTCGAACTGGCTGCCAGCGCCAGAGGGTCCCTTTGCCCTCTTCATGCGGGCCTACCTGCCGCGACCCGAGCTTCTGGACGGCCGCTGGCGTCTGCCCCCTGTCGAGCCCGCCTGACCGCGCCGGCGTTGCATTTCGCGCCCGGCTGGGGTAAGGACCGCGCCTTCCGTGCGTGAGACCTTTGTGTCCTTCGCCGGCATGACGGGCAGATGCAGAGCCGCCGTTGCAATCGCGGTCCCCAAGGGGCGCCGCCGGCCTGCGTCACATGAAGAGAGACGACACATGTCGAAGCGCCACTCGGCGAAATACAAGCTTGACCGGCGGATGGGCGAGAACATCTGGGGTCGCCCGAAGTCCCCGGTCAACCAGCGCTCCTATGGCCCCGGCCAGCATGGCCAGCGCCGCAAGCAGAAGACCTCCGACTTCGGCCTGCAGCTGCGCGCCAAGCAGAAGCTGAAGGGCTATTATGGCAACCTGACCGAGAAGCAGTTCTCGCGGACCTACCAGGAAGCCGCCCGCCGCAAGGGTAACACGGGTGAGACCCTGATCGGCCTGCTCGAGGCCCGTCTGGACGCAGTGGTCTACCGCGCCAAGTTCGTTCCCACTGTCTTCGCCGCACGCCAGTTCGTGAACCACGGCCACGTGACGGTGAACGGCAAGCGGGTGAACATCGCCTCCTACCGGGTGAAGATCGACGATGTGGTCCAGGTGCGCGAGCGCTCGCGCAACATGGCCCTGGTGCTGGAAGCCCTGCAGTCGGGCGAGCGCGAAACCCCGGATTACATCGAGGTCGACGCCAAGGCCATGTCGGCCCGCTTCATCCGGACCCCGGAACTTTCCGAGGTGCCCTATCCGGTGAAGATGGAACCCAACCTCGTGGTCGAATTCTACGCGTCCTGATCCGGACGCCGACACGAGACGAACAGGGGCCCCGGAGCGATCCGGGGCCTTTTTTCGTCGCGTGTCCCCGGGGCTTCATGTCTACGGCGGCGCCCCCTGGAAAACCGTCTTGACCCTTGACCTGGGTCAAGGGTGCAGGATTTCCTGAATTTCGAGGTACGTCGCATGCTGCACAGAAAACTCCGCTGGGCGATACTCGCCCTGGTGCTCTTCCTGCCGACGGGGCAGGCGCACGCCGGATCGCCTCCTGAGGTGAACTTCAGCATCATCAGGACCGGGGAAGCGCGCCCGCCAGAGGCCCTGGTGGTTTCCGGAGGACGCCTGTTCAAAAGAGCTAGAATCAACCACACCGCCTTCCTGGTCCGCCATGGCCAGGACGCCTTCCTCTTCGACACGGGGCTTGGAAAGGGCATCGAGGCCCAGGTCTCAGCCGACATGCCCTGGTGGGCGCGGCCCTTCTTCAGCTTCACGCCGGGCCCGTCGG
>JBMOEP010000196.1:0-4455 GCA_049314675.1 Phenylobacterium sp. | reverse complement strand
ACCGCTGAGCTACGCATCCGCCGGAAGGGTTGCGGCTATAGCCTGCCCGCCTGCCGGCTGCAAGCGGGCCCCGGCCCCTCTGTCAGGGCTCGGGGCGGTAGGCGATCAGGGCGTTGCCGGGGGGCTGGCCGAAGGCGGCGTAGCCGGAGCCCACAAAGACCATGCCGCCGCCGGCGAAGAGGCCGCCGGAGTCCACCGAGCCGCCGCGGGCGGGAATGCCGTTCACGCTGTCCCGGGGCCCGGCCGTGTCGAGGCTGGCCAGCACCTTGCCCGTGGCGGCCTCGAGCACCCAGAGGCGCCCGTCCAGGCCGGCGGCGAGGACGGCCCCGTCCACCACCAGGGGCGGGGCGGAGATGCCGGCCCGCTCGCATCCGGGGCCGCGGGCCTTGCGGGCCTCGCTGCAGTCGGGAAGGGCCCGCCAGGACCACAGGCGCTTGCCGGTGGCGGCGTCGAGGGCGTGCACTCCCGAGGCGCTGACAGGCTCCGGGACGCCGGGATCGGCGATGGGGGCGAAGACCCGGGTCTCGTCGGCGGCTATGCCCCAGTGCACCCCGCCCAGGGGCGTGCCCGGGCCGAACTTGTCGCTCCAGACCTTGCGGCCGGTCTTCACGTCCAGGGCCCAGACGTCGCCGGACTTCTGGCCGGCCAGGACCAGGGTCCGGCCCCCCGCCTGGAAGAGCACCGGTCCGCCGCCGAAGTCGTGGTCGCGCAGGACGCTGTCACTGTCGAAGAAGAAGCAGTTGGGGCCGGGCTTGCGGCGGCTCTCCCGCCCCGAGGGGCAGGACATGTTCCACACATCGTTGGCCAGGGCCTGGAAGACCCACTTCTCCTTGCCGGTGGCGAGGTCGATGGCGATGATGGCGTCCGAGGTCCCGGTCGCGGGCGGGGAGGTGTTCTCGCCAGTGGAGGCCAGGACCAGGCCGCGCTTAAGGTCCACGGCGGGGGTCGACCAGATCGGCGCGCCCGAGGGGCCCATCATCTCGATACCAGCGCTGTTCTTCACACCCAGGGGCTTGGCCTCGGGCGTCGCATGCCAGGTCCAGATCACCTTGCCGGTGGCGGCGTCCACCGCGCTGACGGCGCCATGCGTGCCGCAACAGGCGAAGGTCGGGCGCATGGCCTGGGCCACGTCCAGGGCCGAGATCGGGACGATCAGCTTCTCGCCGGCGAAGACCGGTGCACCGGTCAGGACGCCGCCGGTGCTATGGCGGGGATCGGCCCGCCAGATCAGCTTGCCAGTCGCCACGTCCCAGGCCTGCAGGTGGCCGCCCTCGTCGCCCCCCACCACGGCCAGGGGCCCGGCCTTGCCGAGGCGGCCGAGGGCCAGGCTGGTGCGGATGCCCGAGGGGGTCTTGGCCGCCCATTTGATACAGCCCGTCCCGGTGTCGATGGCCAGCAGGGTCGAGGCCTGGCTGGCGGCGTAGAACAGGGTCGAGCCCAGCAAGATGGGCTGGGACCTCATGGTCGTCGCATTGGGGATGCCCAGGGTCCAGGCGGGCTTGAGCCGGCTGAGGCTGGCAGTGGTCAGGCCGGACTGGGCGGCGGTCAGGCGGCGGCGGTTGTCGGCACCGATCCCGAAGCTTCCGGAGGGGATGGGGGCGTTCACGTCCACAGCGCGGCGGTCGGCGGGGCAGCGGGCGCCTTCGATCCAGTCGTCGGAGACGGGCTTGGGCTTGACGGCCAGGTAGTCGACCACGGCGCGCAGGTCGTCCGGCGAAAGGCTGTCGCCAATGCCCTTCATGACCCCGATGGTCAGGGATGTGCGCAGGGTTCGGGCGTCCATCTGGCGCAGGCTGGCCACAGGCGCAGCGCGGCTGCCGGGTTCGGGGGCGTTGTGGCAGGCGGCGCAGGCCCGGTCATATACAGCCTGTCCCGGGTGGATATCGGCTGCAAGGGCAGGGGCGGCGAGGGTGGTGAGGCCGATGGCGGCGAGCGCACAGAGGCGCACGATGATGGATGCCGTCATGGTCATTCCCCTCTGGCCCCGTCCTGAACGCGGCGAAGCTCTGGGCCACAGGATAGGGTGCGATTCAGGCGGGCGCCAGAAGCTCCAGGCAGGCCGGGAACAGTTCATCGAAATGATCGATGAGCCGGTCGGGCCGAAGTTCCCGGGCGGGGACCTCGGTGTAGCCGAAGCTGACCAGGACCAGGGGCGTGCCGGCGGCCCTGGCGGCGCCGGCGTCGGTGCCCGCATCCCCCACCATGACCGCCCGCCGGATGTCGCCCCCCGCGGCCTGCACAGCCATCTCCAGATGGCGGGGGTCGGGCTTGGGCGCAGGTGCAAGGTCGGCCCCGATCACGGCGTCGAAATGGCGGGCCAGGTCGAGGGCTTCGAGGATGGGCGTGGACAGGCGGGTCAGCTTGTTGGTGCAGACCGCCAGCCGGGCGCCGGCGGCGCGCAGGGTCTCAAGGCTCTCCGGCACGCCGGGGAAGGGCCGGGTCAGGTCGGCGCTGTGAAGGTTGTAGTGGGCGATGAAGCGCTCGAAGAGGGCCTCGAGGGCCGCCCCCTCGACACTTAATCCCTGGGCCTCGAAGCCGCGCTGGAGAAGGCGCCGGGCGCCGTGGCCGATCAGGCTGCGGCCCTGGTCGAAGGGCAGGGGGGCGATCCCTTCTTCGGCCAGCAGGTGGTTGAGGGTCGCCACAAGGTCCGGTGCGGAGTCCACCAGGGTGCCGTCCAGGTCGAAGGCGATGACGGCGCCGGCCAGGGGCTGGGCTTCGGACGGCATGGACGCTCCTGTTCAGGGGGCCTGGGGCGGGGACTCCGCTGGCGGTTTCGGCTAAAGCCGCCATGATTGCCATCTCGCCTGCGATTCCGGGGTTTCCGCCATGACCGCCCGCGCCGCCGTCATCCTCGCCGCTGGGCAGGGGACCCGGATGAAGTCCCCCATTCCCAAGATGCTGCACCGTGTCGGTGGGCGCACCCTGCTGGACCGGGTCATCGACACCGTGCTCGAGACGGGCTGTGAACGGGTGGTGGTGGTGGTCGGGACCCACAGCCCTGTCGTCCGTGAGCGGGTCGAGGCCCGGCTAGGACCCGCCGCCATTGCCGTGCAGGACCCGCCCCTGGGCACCGGCCACGCCGTCCTGGCGGCCGGTCCGGCCCTGGCGGACTTCGACGGCGACGTCATGGTGGTCAATGGCGACTGCCCCCTGTTGCAGCCCGAGGACCTGGACCCGCTGTTCAGCCTTCGCGCGGCGGGAGCGGACCTGGCCCTGCTGGGCTTCAGGCCTGCCGATGCCCTGCTATACGGGCGGATCCTGTCGGGGCCTGACGACCAGGTCCTGCGCATCGTCGAGGCCCGCGACGCCTCGCCGGAGGAGCTGGCGGTGGGAGATTGCTACGCCGGCATGCTCTGCGCCGACCGTGCCCGGCTGTTCGACTGGCTGTCGCGGATCACCAACGCCAACGCCAAGGGCGAGTACTACCTCACCGACGCCGTCGCCATCGCCGCCGGCAAAGGTGGGCGGGTGAAGGCCCATTATGCTCCCGAGAGCGCCGTGATGGGCGCCGACACCCCCGCCCAGCTGGCCCAGGCCGAGGCGGTCTTCCAGCAGCGCCAAAGGGCGCACTTCCTGGCCGAGGGCGTGGTCATGGCTGCGCCCGAGACCGTGCATTTCTCCTGGGATACCCGCATCGAGGCCGGCGTCCAGGTCGAGCCCTATGTGGTCTTTGCCCCGGGCGTAAGCATTGAGACCGGCGCCGTGATCCGGGCCTTCAGCCACCTGGAGGGCGCGAAGGTCGGCCCCGGTGCCCTGATCGGGCCCTATGCCCGCCTGCGTCCCGGCGCGGACATCGGCGAGGACGTGCACATCGGCAATTTCGTGGAGGTCAAGAAGGTCCGCCTGGACAAGGGCGCCAAGGCCAACCACCTGGCCTACCTGGGCGATGGAACCGTGGGGGCGGGGGCCAACATCGGCGCCGGCACGATCTTCTGCAATTACGACGGCTTCGACAAATACGAGACCCACATCGGCCCGGGCGCCTTCATCGGCTCGAACACCGCCATTGTCGCCCCGCGCTCGATCGGGGCCGGGGCCATGACCGGCTCGGGCTCGGTCATCGTCCGCGACGTGCCTGACGACACCCTGGCCGTGGCGCGGGGTGAGCAGAGCAACAAGGTCGGCTGGGCCGCCGCCTTCCGCGAGCGCAAGGCCGCCGAGGTCGCGGCCCGCAAGGCGAAGGGCGGGTCGTGAGCGCCGAGGACCAGAAGCGCGCTGCCGGCGAGGCCGCCGCCGCCCTTGTCCAGCCGGGAATGGTGGTGGGCCTGGGCACCGGCTCCACCGCCATCTGGTTCGTGCGCGCGCTGGCCGCCCGAAGGCTGGATGTTGTCGGCGTGGCCACCTCGCGGTCCACAGCGGTATTGGCGCAGGAACTGGGCCTTCAGGTGGCTGAGCTGGGCCAGACCGGCCCCATCGACCTGACCGTGGACGGCGCTGACGAGATCGGCCCCGCCC
>JBMOEP010000195.1:0-4459 GCA_049314675.1 Phenylobacterium sp. | reverse complement strand
GGGAAGACTCCCCGCGGAGATACGATGTCCCTGGCCCTGGCCACGCTGCTGCACGAATGGCGACGCTATCTCGCCGCCGTGCTGGCGCTCGCCTTCTCGGGTGTGCTGATCCTGTCGCTGGTCGGCCTCGTCACGGGAATCCTCACCGCCTACACCGCCACCATCGACCGGTCCCCCGCCGACATCATCATAATGCCCCCCAAGGCCCAAAGCCTGATGGGAACCACGGTTGCAGAGGTGCCCAGCCGGATCGGGCCGCGCATGTACCTGCATCCCGAGGTGGCGGCGGTCGACACCTGGGAGGTCCACGTCGCCGACTGGACGAACATCCCGAAGGCGGGCGGAGAACAGGTCCGAACCTACGCCCGGGTCGCCATGGTCGATCCTACGCCCGGGTCGGTGACCTTGCCGACGGACTTTCCGGAGGCGGCCCGGCGCGCCCTGGAGACACCGATGGCGGTGGTGGTGGACGCCTCGGCCCTGACAAACCTGGGCGTCGCCGTGGGTGACCCCGTTATCATGGAGGGGCAGACCCTCCAGGTCGTCGCGACGGTGACGGGATACGCGAGCATCGAGATCCCCATCGCCTTCGTGTCCCGGGACACCCTGATCCGACTGCGCATGTTGACCAGCGGCGACCGGAGCGGCCTGCTCCTGCTGAAGCTGAAACACCCCGAACGCGCCGCCGAGGTCCGTGACTTTCTGAACGCGCAGGCCAATGGCGAATACCGGGCCTGGCTTCTGAAGGACCTTTCCAGGGCCAACGGGGCGGAATTCATGCAGGAACAGGTCGTCGGCATCCTGCTGGGCTTCTCCCAGGTGCTGGCGCTTCTGATCGGCATCGCCATCACCTCTCAGACGCTGAGGGGCGCCGTGGCCTCGAATATCCGCGAGTTCGCCAGCCTGAGGGCCCTGGGGGTCTCGATGGGTGCCCTTCGGGGGGTGGTGGTGGAACTGGCCTTCTGGGTCGGGATCGCCGGCCTCCTGGTCACGGCCCTTCTGATGGGATGCGTCCTTGCGGCGGCGCGGTTGAACAACGTCGCGATGAGCCTGCCGCTGGCCTATGTGGGCGAGGTGGCCGTCCTGCTGATGGCCATCGCCCTGGTCTCGGGCTTCCTGTCCCTGGGCGCCCTGTCGCGGAGCCAGCCGGCGGAGCTGCTGAGATGAGCGGCGCGATCGCCATCAGGGCCGAGGGCCTGACCAAGCGCTACACATCCGGAAACACGGTCCTGACGGTGCTGGATGATGCGGCCTTCTGGGCCCGGAGCGGCGAGATCACCCTGATCATGGGCCCCTCGGGCTCGGGCAAGTCGACCCTCATTGCGGTGCTGTCTGGCCTGCTGAGGCCTGACGCTGGGCGCGTGACCGCCCTGGGCGCGGATCTCTGGACGCTCCGGCCCGCCGAGATTGACCGGTTCCGGCTGGCCAACTGCGGCTTCATCTTCCAGGGCTTCAATCTCTTCCCGGCCCTCACTGCCCTGGAGCAGGTTTCCCAGGTGCTGCGCTTTGCCGGACGCAGCCCGAAGGCGGCCCGCGCGCAGGCCGAGGCCTCCCTGGACGCCGTAGGCATGACCCCGCGCCTGCACCTGCGCCCTGCAGAACTGTCCGGCGGCGAGAAGCAGAGGGTGGCCATCGCCCGGGCCCTTGCCAAGCAGCCGCGGCTGATCTTCGCCGACGAGCCCACTTCAGCCCTCGACGGCGAGAACGGCCAGCGGGTCATCTCCCTCCTGCAGGGCGCTGCCCGGGAGCAGGACGCGGCGGTGATCTGCGTCACCCACGACCAGAGACTTGAAGCCTGGGCGGATCGGGTCATCCATATCGAGGATGGCCGGATCGCCGGAACCGAAGCGGAGACACCATGACAGGCCTGCTGCGCAATCCCCTGGCCTGGGCCCTCGCCCTCCTGCTGGCGGCGGGAGTCGGTTTCGCCGTCTGGCGCAGCCGCACGCCTTCAGGGCCTTCCACCGCAGAGACGGTCGTCGCGCCCTCGCCCTTCGCGGCGGCGGCCAATGGCAAGGTCGATGTGGAAGGCGGCATGATCCAGGTCGCTGCACGCCGGGCGGGCATCATCCGGGACGTCCTGGTGAACGAGGGCGATGCCGTGGTCCGCGGCCAGATCCTGGCCCGGCAGGAGGAGGAGGAGCCGCGTCTTGCAGCTGGCCGCGCCTCTGCCGCCCTGAGCGAGGCCCGGGCGCAACTCGGCGCCCTTGAGGTCACCGTCTCCACGGCTCGCCGGGAGCGGGAACGCCTTCAGGCCCTGGTGAGCTCGAACTTCGTCGCCGAGCAGAAGCTGGACCAGGCCGACGACCAGGTGCGCCAAGCCGAGGCGGACCTGGCCTCCGGGGAAGCCGCAGTCGAGACCGCCAGGGCCGCCCTGGCCCAGTCCCAATTCGAACTTGAGCAGACCCTGGTCCGCGCCCCGGTCGACGGCCGTATCGCCCGGCGCTACGCAAATCCGGGTGTCGGGGCTTCGACCCTGAACGTCTCGACCCTCTTTGACCTCGAACCGCGCACCCCCCGCATCGTCCGGGCGGAGGTGACCGAGGGCGCCCTGCCCTCGGTGTCGGTGGGCCAAGCCGTGGAGATCAGTCCCGAGGCCGACCCGACGAAGCGCTATACCGGCTCCGTTGTGCGCATCTCGGCCGTATTCGGCGCGCGCAGGCTGCAGTCCGACGATCCCTCCGAGCGGAAGGACGAACGCGTGGTCGAGGTCGTGGTCAGTGCCACAGACGCACCCCTGCTGATCGGCCAGCGGGTGCTGGTGCGGTTCCTGAAGCCAGGGCCCCGGGCCGCCGGGCCGGCTTGACGCCCGGCCGCGCCCGCCGCACAACCCGGCCCGACTTCAACTCTGGGCAGGAGCCTTCTCATGGCTGACATCCGTTTCGACGGTAAGGTTGCGATCGTCACGGGCGCAGGCGGGGGCCTCGGCCGCCAGCATGCACTGGAACTGGCCCGGCGCGGCGCCAAGGTGGTGGTCAATGACCTCGGCGGGTCCGTCGACGGCTCGGGCGGCTCCTCGGCTGCAGCCGAGGCGGTGGTGGCCGAGATCAAGGCCTTCGGCGGCGAGGCCATCGCCAACGGCAGTTCGGTGACCGACGACGCCGGAGTCGCCCACATGGTCCAGCAGGCCATGGACGCCTGGGGCCGGATCGACATCCTGGTCGCCAACGCGGGTATCCTGCGGGACAAGACCTTCTCGAAGATGGAGATCGCCGACTTCGAGGCGGTGATGAACGTCCACGTCATGGGCTCGGTGAAACCGGCCAAGGCGGTCTGGGAGATCATGAAGGCCCAGAACTACGGGCGGATCGTGGTCACCACCTCCTCCACCGGCCTCTACGGCAACTTCGGACAGTCGAACTATGGGGCCGCCAAGCTGGCCCTGATCGGCTTCATGAATACGCTGAAGATCGAGGGCCAGAAGAACAACATCCACGTCAACGCTATCAGCCCCGTGGCCGCGACCCGGATGACCGAGAACCTGATGCCGGCCGAGGTCCTGGCCAAGCTGAAGCCGGAGTACGTGACCCCGGCCGTGGTTTACCTGGTGTCGGAAGAGGCCCCCACCGGGGTCGTCATGACCGCCGGCGCCGGCGCCTTTGCCCAGGCCCGCATCTACGAGACGGAGGGCGTCTATCTCGGTGAAGGCGGCCTGTCGGTCGAGGAAGTCCGCGACAACTTCGCCCGCATCACCGACCCCACGGGCCAGCAGGCCTATGTGAACGGCGGCGAGCAGAGCGGGAAGTTCTTCCGCAAGATGCAGGGCGGCTAAGCCGCCCCGATCCCGGGGGCCGGCGTTTTCCCCTTGCCCGATAAGGGAGAACCCGGCCTATCGTCGCGCGCCCCAGAGATACCGGGCGCTATGTGGGAGGAGTCCAGAGTGTCCACGGTCAACCGGTCGCCGACGAACGGAAACCTGAGTCTTCCCGCCGCCATGGCCTTTGCGGCGATCAGCCTTCCACTGTCGGCCTTGAGCCTTTCGGTAGGGGTGCAACTGCCGCCCTACTTCGCCAGCCAGCTTGGCGTGAGCCTGGCCGTGGTCGGGGGTGCCTTCGGCATCGTCCGGCTTCTTGACATCTGGCTGGACCCGATAATCGGCCTGGGCATGGACCGGACGCGGTCCCGGTTCGGGCGCTACAGGGTTTGGATGATGGCGGGCGCGCCCCTGCTGATCGTTGCCGTCTACATGCTTTACAACGCCCCAAAGGGCGCGCCGCAGGTCTACCTGATCGTCTGGCTTCTCGCGATGTACCTCGGGCTGTCCATCATGAGCCTGTCGCATTCGGCCTGGGCGGCGGTCCTGGCCAAGAGCTATGAGCAGAGATCCAGGATCTTCGGCGTGCTAACAGCGGTGGGCGTGATCGGCTCCCTGTCCGCCCTCGCGATCCCGATCCTCATGGGATCTGGGGCCCACAAGGCGCTCAATCCGATCCAGGCCGTCGGCTGGTTTGTGATCGCA
>JBMOEP010000194.1:0-4495 GCA_049314675.1 Phenylobacterium sp. | reverse complement strand
CAAAGGAAACCCACCTTCCAGCCGGTGAGGCCGAACATCTTGCCCGCCGAGCCGATCTTGACCGCCAGGTCCGCCATGCCGGGCAGGGCGATCAGGGGCCTGTGCACGGCGTCGTCAAACACCAGCTGCTCCCAGACCTCGTCGCAGATCACCGGGATGGACCTCGCCCGGCAGGCGGCCGCCAGGATCTCCAGGTCGGCCTGGGGGACCACGACCCCCGTGGGGTTGACCGGCGTATTGAGGATCACCGCCCGGGTCCTGGGGGTGAAGGCGGCTTCCAGCTGCCCGGCGGTCCAGCGCCAGTCCGGCGGCGCCAGGGTCACGAAACGGGGAACGCCCCCGGCCCGGCGCACAAGCGGGGCGTAGGCGTCGTAGGCCGGCTGGAAGAGGATGACCTCATCGCCCGGCTCCACCAGGGCCAGGATGGCGGCGGCGAGGGCCTCGGTGGCCCCCGATGTGACGGTGACCTGGGTGTCGGGATCGAAGGAAAGACCCTGGGTGCGGGCGTAGTGGGCGGCCACGGCCCGCCGCAGCTCGGGCAGGCCCCGGGAGGGCGGATACTGGTTGTAACCGTGCAGGACGGCTTCGGCCGCCGCCCGTCGTAGGGCCTCCGGGCCGGGGTCATCGGGAAACCCCTGGCCCAGGTTGAGGGCCCCGTGAGCCCGGGCCAGCCCCGACATCTCGTCGAAGATGGTTGGCGGCATGCCCATGTAGAGCGGGTGAACCATGGTTGTCCTCCCGGCGGGCGCCGGGACCTTAGTCGACCCGGACGCGCTTCTTGCGGAAGCTCGGATTGAGCACCTGCTTGCGCAGGCGGATGGACTTTGGCGTGACTTCCACCAGTTCGTCATCCTCGATGTAGGCAATGGCCTGTTCGAGGGTCATGCGGCGGGGGGGGGTCAGCCGGACGGCCTCGTCCTTGCCCGAGGCGCGGACGTTGGTGAGTTGCTTGGCCTTCATCGGGTTGACGTCGAGGTCGTCCGACCGGGAGTTCTCGCCGATGATCATGCCCTGGTAGGTCTTTTCGCCGCCGCCGACGAACATGGTGCCCCGGTCCTCGAGGTTCCACAGGGCAAACGCCGCCGTCTCGCCGTCGGAGTTTGAGACCAGCACGCCCTTGCGGCCGGCGTCGATGGGGCCCTTGTAGCCCTCATAGTGCGAGAAGACCCGGTTGAGCACGCCGGAGCCCCGGGTGTCGGTCAGGAACTCGCCCTGATAGCCGATCAGGGAGCGGGACGGGGCCATCAGGGTGATGCGGGTCTTGCCGGCGCCCGAGGGGCCCATGTCCTTCAGCTCGGCCTTCCGGGCCGAGAGCTTCTCGATGACGATCCCTGTGAACTCCTCGTCCACGTCGATCACCACCTCCTCGATGGGCTCCATCCGCTCGCCAGTCTCGGCGTCGGCCTGGAAGACCACCCGGGGGCGGCTGATGGACAACTCGAAGCCCTCGCGGCGCATGCCCTCGATGAGCACGCCCAACTGGAGTTCCCCCCGGCCGGCCACTTCGTAGGCATCCTTGTCGGAGGACTCCGTCACCCGGATGGCGACGTTGGACTGGGCCTCCTTGAGCAGGCGATCGCGAATCACCCGGCTCTGGACCTTGTCGCCCTCCCGGCCCGCGAGGGGGCTGTCATTGACCGAGACGGTCATGGAGATGGTCGGCGGGTCAATGGGCTGGGCGGGCAGGGCCTCAGTGACCTCTATGGCGCAGAGGGTGTCGGCCACCGTGGCCTTGGCCAGGCCGGCGATGGCGACGATGTCGCCCGCCTCGGCGTCTGTGATGGGCTGGCGCTTGAGGCCGCGGAAGGCGAGCACCTTGGTGATCCGTCCGCGCTCAATCTCCTGCCCGTCCCGGGACAGGGCCCGGATGGCGAGGCCGGGGAGGGCCTTTCCGGAGTCGATCCGGCCGGTCAGGAGGCGGCCCAGGAAGGGGTCGTTCTCGATCAGGACCGAGAGAATCCGGAAGGGAGCCTCGGTCCGCGTGCTGGCCAGCGGCGGCGGCACGTGGCGGACGATCAGGTCGAACAGGGGTGCCAGGTTGTCGTTCGGCTTGCCCATATCGAGGGTGGCCCAGCCGTTCTTGCCCGAGGCGTAGATGTGCGGGAAGTCCAGCTGCTCGTCGGTGGCCCCGAGGGCGGCGAAGAGGTCGAAGGCGTCGTTCAGCACCTTGTCGGGGTCGGCGTGCGGCCGGTCCACCTTGTTCAGGCAGAGGATGGGGCGCAGGCCCATTTTGAGGGCCTTGCCGAGGACGAACTTGGTCTGGGGCATGACCCCTTCCTCGGCGTCGACCAGCAGGACGCAGCCGTCCACCATGCCGAGGATCCGCTCGACCTCGCCGCCGAAGTCGGCGTGGCCAGGGGTGTCGATGATGTTGACCCGGGTCTCGCCCGCCTCGCCGTCCCAGAGCACGCTGGTGCACTTGGCGAGGATGGTGATTCCCCGTTCGCGCTCCTGGTCATTGGAGTCCATGGCGCGTTCGACGGTCGCCTCGTTCGCCCGGAAGGCACCGGACTGGGCGAGGAGTTGATCGACCAGGGTAGTCTTCCCGTGGTCGACGTGGGCGATGATAGCGATGTTGCGAAGTTGCATGACGATCTTATCTGTGGAAGCGGGCGCTTGTAGGAGGTTCCGCGCTCCAGCGCCAGCCGCCCCGGAGAGTTCCGTCTGCGGAAGGCGTTTATTGTGCGGCGCAACATCGCAATGGCGCACACTTGTTTCATATTTGCGACGGATGTGGGGATCATTTCCTTTTTTTCAGGATTCAGGCCCGAAAAAAGAAATCGTATGCCCTTGAACTTTGGTGCGGTGCAATCTAATTTCTCAATCGTGAGGCGTCGTCGACGCTTCTGCCCTTCCTGGGCGTTTCCTCCCTAATTAAACTGCCGCGCCCTAACCGGCGCGGCTTTTTTTTGTGCGTGCGTGCCGGAAGGCCGCGATGCGAGGTCAGCCCTTCAGGAGAAGATGCCAGTCGGTCTCCGCCAGGCGGGCGATCACCTGGCCGAGGGTCGCGCGCAGGCGACCAAAGCCGGCGGTGGTCTCAAGCCGCGCCTCATCCAGGTACAGGCCGCGGTTGATCTCGATCTGGAGGGCGTGGGTCCGCCGGTCGGGGCGACCATAGTGCTCGGTGGTGTAGCCCCCGGCGAAGGGCGCATTCCGGGCCGTCCGATAGCCCGCCTCGCCCAGCAGCCGCTCGACAAGCGCCGTCAGGGCCGGGCTGCAGGCGCCGCCGAACCGGTCGCCCAGGACGAAGTCCACCCCGGGTGCCGCAGATTGGGGCATGGAGTGCCAGTCGATCAGGACCGCGAAGCCGTGGGCCGCCCGCGCCCGGGCCAGCAGGCGCGCCAGGGCGTCGTGATAGGGCCCGTGCAACCGGGAGATGCGGGAAAGGCCTTCCTCCAGGCTGAGCCGCCGGTCGTAGATCTCCGCTCCGCCCGAGGCGACCCGGGCCACCACGCCTAGGCCGGCCGCCACCCGGGGCGACAGGGCGCTGGCCTCGGCGGGCAGGGCCCCGATGAACAGCTGCGGGTCCAGTTCGGCCGGGTCGCGGTTCACGTCGAGGTAGGCCCGGGCGGTCAGGGCGCAGATCACCGGTGCCCCGAAGGTAGGTGCCTGGCCGATGAGGTCGTCGACCCGGGCGTCCTCGCTGCGGCGGATACGCAGGGAGTCCAGGGCGGGGTTCATGTCTTCCGGATAGAGCCGCCCGGAATGGGGTGAGGCGAAGACCAGGGGCGTCGCCAGCGCCCCCGCGCCGCCTTCGGGCCAGCGGATGTCGAAGGCTGTGGACATCTGTGGATTGGCTGCGGACAGGCTCATGGGGCTATATGAGCCCCTCTTGCATCCCCGGGTCAAACCGGCTTGAGGTGTGATGGCGCGGAGGTCGCGCAAGGACAATCCATGCCCCGAATCCTCTTCGCCGAAGACGACGACTCCCTCCGGGGCTTCCTGGCCCGCGCCCTCGAGCGCGCCGGCCACGAGGTCGAGGCCTGCGCCGACGGGGAGGAAGCGGCCGAGCACATCGACCGGGACTGGGACCTCCTGCTCACTGACATCGTCATGCCCGGCATGGACGGGATCGAGCTGGCCCGCCTGGCCGCCGACCGGCATCCGGGTTTGCGGATCATGTTCATCACCGGTTTCGCCGCGGTGGCCCTCAAGGCTGCGGAGACGGCACCGCCCGGCGCCCGGGTCCTGGCCAAGCCGGTTCACCTGCGCGAACTGGTGGTAGAGGTCGACCGGATGCTGGCGGCCTAAGCCTTGGCGGTCCCGGTCTTTGGCCGCTTGCACAGGGCCCGCCCCGCCGGTATATCCCCGCCTCCGCTTCCCGACCGGGAAGCCGACCCCGGACGTGTAGCTCAGCGGTAGAGCACCTCGTTGACATCGAGGGGGTCACAGGTTCGATCCCTGTCACGTCCACCATTTTCCATAAAAATCCGCGCCCGCGTCGGCCTGGCGAATGCCTGTGCGCCGCATTGCGACTCAGGTTGCTCTATATTTT
>JBMOEP010000193.1:0-4504 GCA_049314675.1 Phenylobacterium sp. | reverse complement strand
CTGTTCCGATAAGTGGCAAACGGTTATCGGATCCAAACAGGATTGAACATTTTGGACTTAGAGCCTGTCTTGCCCCTTCAGACGTTCCATCTGAAGGAAACAGGCTCCAGCGGAGAGGTCTGATGGCTGACGTCATCGTCGTGGGAAATGAAAAAGGCGGCGCGGGAAAGTCCACCCTCGCCATCCACCTCATGACCGCTTTGCTGCACCAAGGTGTCCGGGTCGGGGTCATCGACCTGGACGTGCGCCAGCAGTCCCTGGCCCATTTCGTCGACAGCCGCAGGGCCTGGCTCGCTGCCAATGCCGCTGAGGCCCCCATGCCTGAAATCGCGCCGATCGAATCCGATATCTCCAGAGCTTCCGAGGATGAAGCTCGCGCCCGGCTGGCGGCGGCCTTCGAGGCCCTGTCCGGTTGCGACCTGATCGTGGTCGACACGCCCGGAGCCGATACCCTGCTGAGTCGCGAGGCCCACGCCCGGGCGGACCTGATCGTCACGCCGATGAACGACAGCTTTGTGGATTTTGACACCCTGGGCGTGATCGATCCCGTGACCCTCGAACTCAAGCGTCCGAGCCTCTATTCCGAGACCGTCTGGAACAGCCGCAAGGACCGGGCTGCCGCCTCGGGCCGCTCGATTGACTGGGTCGTCCTGCGCAATCGCCTGGCCCCCGCCGACGCCCGTAACCGGCGCAGGGTGGACGAGCGCGTCCAGGCCCTGTCCCGCCGGGCGGGTTTCCGCGTCGGTCCCGGCCTGCGCGACCGGGTCATCTATCGCGAACTCTTCCCCTTCGGCCTCACCATCGCTGACCTGTCCCCGTCCATCCGCCCGGTGTCCATGAGCCTCCAGCACGTGGCGGCCCGGCAGGAGCTGCGGGACCTGATGGGCTTCCTTGGCCTGTCCGGCGAAGGTGCCCAGCTGGCCGCCCAGTAATGAGCTGGATCCTCATGGGACTGGCGGTCCTGGCCCTCCTGGCCTGGGCGGGAACGACAGGCTCGCCGACCGGCCGCCGCGCCTGGCGTCTCCTGGTCCCCGCCATCGCCCTGGCGGCCGTGGTCGCCGGTGTCTTCAGCCTGCTGAGGGGCACCTGGCCCGTCGGCCTGCTCCTGGTTGTCGCCGGCATGGCCATGGCCGCCTTCGCCCGCACCCCGCCGCTCCGAGGGCCCGCCCCGCCGCCCCGGGCGACCCCGGACAGCGGGACCCTCGCCGCCGCCCGCTCGGTGCTTGGGGTCGGCCCGGAAGCCAGCCGTGACGAGATCCTCGCCGCCCACGCCCGCCTCATCCGCCGGATCCACCCTGATGCCGGGGGTACAGACGGCCTGGCCGCTCACCTGAACGTGGCCAGGGACCGGCTGCTGGAGGGCTGAGGCCCGGCGGTATCCCGCCGCCCGCCCCGACAATCACGAGACAGGTTTTGAGCTTCCGGTGTAGGGTCAAGGATATCGGGCTTGGCCCCGGCCAACTGAAACCACTGCGAGCGTGTTGTGAAGCCTCCGGCAGACCCCGAACAGGAGCCCGTCTCCGCCCGAATCCGAGCTCGTATCAAGAAGGCCCGGAAGCGGTTTTTCGCCAATGACAACATCTCCGCCTACATCCATGAGGGCGAGATGAACGACCTGCTCGCCGAGGTGGAGGGCAAGTTCCGCGAGGTGCTGAAAAGCCTGGTGATTGACACCGAGGCTGACCACAACACCCAGGATACCGCCAAGCGCGTCGCCAAGATGTACGTCACGGAGGTCTTCCGCGGCCGCTATACCGAGGCCCCTCCGGTGACGGAATTCCCCAACGCAAGCTCCCTGAATGAGCTGATGATCGTTGGCCCGATCACCGTGCGCAGCGCCTGCAGCCACCACTTCTGCCCGATCATGGGGCGGCTCTGGATCGGGCTCATGCCGAACGAGCACTCCAACCTCATTGGCCTGTCCAAGTACTCACGCCTGGCGGAATGGATCATGTCCCGGCCCCAGATCCAGGAAGAGGCCATATCCCAATTGGCGGCCCTCCTGATGGAGAAGGTCCGTCCCGACGGTCTGGCGGTGGTGATGGAGGCTGATCACTTCTGCATGCACTGGCGCGGGGTGAAGGACACCGAGACGATGATGATCAACTCGGTCATGCGCGGCTCCTTCCTCAAGGACCACACCCTGCGGGCCGAATTCCTCTCCCTCATCAAGAACAGGACCTGACCGCCATGCTCGTGCGCTGCCTCTATGCCAGCCGCCCTGTGGATCCCATGAACGGTGCCCTGCTCGACGGCATCCTTGAACAGTCACGGCGGAACAATCCGCGGCAGGGAATCACCGGCATCCTGTGCGTCGCCGATGATCTCTACATCCAGCTTCTGGAAGGCGGGCGCGATGAGGTCTGCGAGATCTTCAACGCCATCGTCCGGGACGACCGGCACCGACAGGTCCGGCTGCTGTCCTACGAGGAGATTTCCGAGCGGCGCTTCGGCAACTGGAGCATGGGGCATGTCTCCATCTCGCGGGTGAACCCCTCCCTCCTGTTGAAGTACTTCAAGCGGGCGGAGCTCGACCCCTTCGAGGGGCCCGGCCAGGCCACACTGTCCCTGCTGGGCGAACTGGTCGCTACGGCGGCGATCGTCACCAGAGGCGAATAGGGACTTCGGGCTTTTCGTTCGCCTTCAGGCGGACGTTCGCCCTCAGGCAGACGGGGGCAGGACCATGCAGGGCTCGCCGCGGGTCTTCAGGGCCTTGCAGGCCGCCCGGGCGGAGGTCTCTGAGTATCCCGTGAATCGGGTCCGCCAGTTCGAGCCGGCCCGCTCTGCGCGCCCGCCAGAGGCGAAGTGGGCTGGCGCAAGCTTCCGCACCCGCGAGGCCTGTTCCCGCGCCATATCCTGGGTCTTGAAGGCGCCGACCTGCACCGACCAACGGCCAGGTTCTGCGCGGGCCTTCTGGCGCAGGCCGGTCTCCTGCGGATTGACGATCTCGAACTGGGAGAGGTTCCGGGGCGTCGGGGCGCTGGTCAGGACCACACGATCCGGGCCCGTACCCTGAGGGCCAGCCGGGTAGGGATCCACTGGCCGGACCTGGGCATAGAGCACCGCAGGCGTGGGTTCAGCCTCGAAGCTGGACTGTGCGAACTGGACCCGCTCGCCGCGGTCGCGGCGGGCCGCCAACTCGAAAGCGGTCAGCATCAAATTCTGCACCTTGGCGTTCCGGCGCGCGTTCGAGGGGCCGCCCAGCACAACAGCGATCAGGCGACGGTCGCCGCGCACTGCCGAACCGGCGAGGTTGTAGCCCGAAGCGTTCGTGAACCCCGTCTTGAGACCGTCGACCCCCGGCATGGCCCAGAGGAGGCCATTGTGATTGTTCATTTTCTGTCCCCGGAAGGTGAAGGACTGCTGGCTGAACAGGGCGTAGTTCTGCGGGAAGTCGCGCAGCACGGCGCGGGAAAGGATGGCGAGGTCCCGGGCGGTGCTGACCTGTCGGCTGTCAGGCAGGCCCGAGGCATTCACGAAATGGGTGTTGACCATGCCCAGTTCACGAGCCCTGAGGGTCATCATGGCAGCGAACCGGCGCTCGCTTCCTTCGCCCAGCTTCTCCGCCAGGGCGACCGAGACGTCATTCGCAGACTTGATCGCAAGGGCCTGGATCGCCTCTGAGACCGTCAGGCTGGTGCCCGCTGGTAGGCCCAGCTTGGTCGGGCTCTGGGCTGCCGCCCTCGCCGAGATGAGAACCGGATCGTTCAGGGACACCCGGCCCGAGGCCAGGGCCTCGAAGGTCAGGTAGAGGGTCATCACCTTGGTCACCGAGGCCGGGTACCTCAGGCTGTCCGCCCGCCGCGAGAACAGCACCTCCCCGGTCTGGGCATCGACCACGACGGCGGCGTAGCGCATCTCCGGGAAGGGCGTCGTGGGAGCCGCTGCAGCCGGCGCCGGCGCGAGGGCCGAGACTCCAGCGAGGATCGCCAGGGCCAGCCCAAGGAAAAGGCGAGCGAACTGACGGGCGGGGCGACGTCTGGCGGCTGTCGGCAAGGCGGGCGTCCCTGGCGTCTCCGGCGCGGCCGGCGGGTTCAGGATGAAGGTGCATACTAACCGCCGCGGCGTTGCGGGGAAGTAAATTCCGTTCGAAGGCCCTTCACAGCCTGTTTATGTTGCACTGCACAATCCGCTTGACCGCTGCAGTGCAACATGAGAAATCGCACTGCATACCGAACTGCACGTGTGCAGATTCACATTCACAGGAGCGCCAAGATGGCTGTTGCCAAGACCCCCGCCGACAAGATCGTTAACGTCGGTAACGAAGCCCTCCACGACGTCATGGAGAAGGGCATGTCCGGCCTCAATGACATGACCGCCCACTCCCGCAAGAACCTCGAGGCCGTGATCGCCTCAGTGACCGCTGCCGCCAAGGGTGCGGAGGCCCTGGGCTCCGACACCCTCGCCTTCTCGAAGGCCGCCATGGAGCGCCAGACCGCTGCCGTCCAGTCCCTGTCCAGCGTTCGTAGCCTCCAGGACCTGGTGGAGGTCCAGACCGACCTCG
>JBMOEP010000192.1:0-4517 GCA_049314675.1 Phenylobacterium sp. | reverse complement strand
TTCTCGCCCCGGGCCAGGGCGGAGAGGGCCTCCACCGGATCGCCCCCGTCACCGCCCCCGGCCTCGCCCTCGCCCGGCTGCCCGGAGTCCGGATCCCCGCCCTCGCCGCGCTGACTCTCCGACGCGGCGGCGGCGGCAGCTTCCCGGCTGAAGTAGAGCTCGAACAGCTGCTCGTGGATCGCCTTTTCCTCGACCGACTTGGCCAGAACCGTTCCCAGGGCGGTCTTCAGGACGCGCCGGTCTTCCCAGCCCACCACTTCGACGGTACGCGCGGCGTCCATGGCCTCGGTGGTCGAGACCCCGGCACCGGCGGACCGCAGGGCCCGGATATATCGGGTGAGCGTCCGCTCCATCAGCGGCCGGCCTTGTCCCCGCTGTCGAGCAGGGCCTCCACCTTGCCCGACACCTCGGCGATGTCGGACTGCCGCTTGAGGATGACGTTCAGGGTTGAGCGCACCATGGCCGGCTCGAGGGAGTCCGCGTGCAGGAGGATCAGGGTGCGGGCCCAGTCGATGGTCTCGCTGATCGAGGGCAGCTTGCGGATATTCTCGCCCCGGACGGCCTGGATGAAGGCCACCAGGCGATCCAGCAGCCGCTCGGAAATGCCGGGAACCCGGGTGCGCACGATCCGCGCCTCCAGCTCGGCGTCGGGGAAGTCGATGTGCAGGTGCAGGCAGCGGCGCTTGAGGGCGTCGCCCAGCTCCCGTGTGGCGTTGGAGGTCAGCATCACCAGGGGAGGCACCTGTGCCGAGATCGTCCCGATCTCCGGCACGGTCACCTGGTAGTCCGAGAGGACCTCCAGCAGCAGGGCCTCGAACTCCTCGTCGGACTTGTCGATCTCGTCGATCAGCAGGACCGAGCCCGTCGACTGCTCCATGGCCTTCAGGAGGGGGCGCGGCTCCAGGAAGTCGCGGGAGAAGAAAATGTCCTGGAAGCCGCTCAGCTTGTGCAGGGCCTCGTCCAGGCTGTCGGCATCCTCGACAAGGTGGCCGATCTTGTCCTTGAGGATCTGGGTGTAGAGGAGCTGCTTGCCGTACTTCCACTCGTAGAGGGCCTTGGACTCGTCCAGGCCTTCGTAGCACTGCATCCGGATCAGGGGCTGGTCCAGGCCCAGGGCCACCGAGCGGGCAAGGTCAGTCTTGCCGACCCCGGCGGGCCCCTCGATCAGGACCGGCTTGCGCAGATGGTGGGCCAGGTAGACGGCGGTGGCGATCTCCGGCGTGGCGATGTATCCCGACTGCGCCAGCATGGACATGACCGCCTCAACGGAGGCGAGGCCCTCCGGCGTCTCCACACTTTTCGCCGCACCCGTCACCGCATCCGTCATCTCGTATCCCCCGCCCGCCGCTCGCGGGTCCTGTTGGTTTCCAGTCCGGCCGAGCATTAGCCGACAGATCCTTCGAGACCAACCGTCATCCCTTCCTTGCCCGGGAAATTTGAATAAGGTGTATGGAGCGACCGCAGAGTCCGGGGAGGTCCATGAAGCTCTATCACTGCGCGGATGCGCGTTCCCTGCGCCCCCTCTGGGCGCTGGAGGAGCTGGGCGTCGACTACGAGCTGGTCAACATGGCCTTCCCGCCCCGGGCGACCTATCCCGGCTACCTCAACATCAATCCCCTCGGCACGGTGCCGACCTTTGTCGACGGCGACGTTACCCTCACCGAGTCTACGGGCATCTGCCACTACCTGGGCGAGAAGTTCGCGCCCACGGACCTGCGGGTCGATCCCGCCGAGCCGGCCTACGGCGAGTACCTGAACTGGATGTACCGCAGCGACGCGACCCTGACCTTTCCCCAGACCATCGTGCTCAGATACACGCGCCTGGAGCCGAAGGCGCGTCGCCTGCCCCAGGCGGCCGAGGACTATACGGTCTGGTACCTTTCGCGCCTGCGCAGCGTCGAGGCGGCCCTCGAGGACAGGGAGTTCCTGTGCGCTGGCCGCTTTACAATGGCCGACATCGCCGTCCACTACGCCCTCTTCCTGGGCGAGACCCTGGGCCTGGCGGAACGCTACAAGCCCCGCTCCCGGGACTATCTGGAGCGGCTCAAGGAACGCCCGGCCCTTCGAAGGGCCCGGGAGAGACAGGCCGCCAGGGCGGACTGAGCGATCTCTGTACAGGCACAAGCCAGGGGCATCGGCCCCGCGGGAGTGAGACCATGAGCACTGTTGATCCCAAGGACCTTGCGGACTTCTCCGAGCAGGCCGACGCCTGGTTCGCCGAGAACGTCGCGCGCGATCCCGGCTTCATGCTGCCCCTGACCTTCATGGAGGTCGGCACGGACACGCAGTTCAACTTCCTGCGGGACTGGCAGAACAAGGTCTGGGAGGCTGGCTACCTGGGGGCCGCCTGGCCGAAGGCCTATGGGGGCGGTGGGCTTCCGCAGGCTTTCCAGATCGCCGCCACCCGGGCCATGCGCAAGCGCCAGGGTCCGATCATGCTCAACGCCATCGGCCTGAACTGGGCCGGGCCCCTCCTGTTGGAGATGGGGACCGAGGCGCAGAAGCAGGCCCACCTGAAGGGCATCCTCTCGGCCGAGGACATCTGGTGCCAGGGCTTCTCCGAGCCCGGCCACGGCTCGGACCTGGGCTCGGCCCAGACCCGGGCGGTCCGCGATGGCGACCACTATGTGGTCAATGGATCCAAGATCTGGACCACCCTGGGCCGCTACGCAAAGTACATGATCCTGCTGGCCCGGACCGATCCGTCCACAGAGCGCAAATATGACGGGCTGAGCTTCTTCCTCATGCCCATGAAGGCACCCGGAGTCGAGACGGTCCCGATCCGCAAGCTGACCGGCGAGCACGGCTTCACCCAGACCTTCTTCACGGACGCAAAGGCCCCGGCCGACGGCCTGGTCGGTCCCGAGGGCGGTGGCTGGAAGGTGGCCATGCGCACCCTGGAGTACGAGCGCGGCGCCCGGGGCGGGCAGGCCGGAGGCTATGTCTCGGTCGGCGCCAACGCTTTCGACGTCTTCGCACTGGCCCAGCGGACGAAGCGCGGCGGACAGCCGGTTCTGGACGACCCCCTGGTCGCTGACGAGATGGTCGGCTTCCTGATGGAGATCCAGGCCCTGACCCTCAACGGCCAGCGCACCCAGGTGCCCGAGCTGATCGCCGACCGGCCCCAGGGTATCCCCCTGGCCTCCAAGCTGATGGGCACGGAGATGTCCCGGCGGCTCAATGATTTCGCGGTCCGCCTCACCGGCGTGCGCGGGGCCTACTATGTCGATGAGCCGGAGGCTGCCGACAACGGCCTGTGGGCGCGCAACTACCTGAACGCCTTCTCGGCCACCATCGGCGGAGGCACCTCGCAGATCCAGGCCAACATCGTCGGCGAGCACGTGCTCGGCCTGCCGAAGTCCTAGGGAGGCGAGGTCAATGAAGGATCTGGGACGGATCGGTTTCACCGAGGACCAGGCGACTCTCCTGGATGTCGCCACGGACTTCTGCCAGCGCCGCTCCCCGGTGGCGACCGTACGCCGCCTGATGGAGGCGGAGGCTGGCCATGATCCCGCAGTCTGGGCCGAGCTGGGCGACCTGGGCTGGCTGGGCGTGGCCATTCCCGAGGCCTTCGGCGGTTCCGGGCTTGGCCTCGCCGAGGTGGTCCCCCTGGTAGAGCAGATGGGCCGTCGGCTCATGGCCGGCCCCTTCGTCTCTACGACCCTCGCTGCCCAGGCCCTGATCGCGGCAGGGACCGAGGACCAGAAGCGCGAGGCCCTGCCTCGGATCGCGGCCGGCGAGGCGGCGACCCTGGCCCTGGCCGAGCTGGATACCGACTGGGAGCCGGACGCCATCGCCTGCACCGCGACCCGGCAGGCCGACGGCCGCCTCGCCCTGTCCGGTCGCAAGGTCCTGGTCACCGACGCCGCCGAGGCTCGCCGGATCATCGCCTCCGTCCGGATCGACGGCACCCCCGCCCTGGTGCTGCTGACCCCCGAGGATCTCCCCGCCGGTGCCCTTCGCCGGGAGACGGTGATCGACGGGACGCGCAGGTCCTTCGCCCTGACCCTTGACGGAATCGTACTGGACCCTGACCGGCGGTTCGATCCGGACCGGACAGTCGCCGCCCTGGAGCACATCCACCTGGCGGCCAATCTCCTGGCTGCCGCCGACATGGTGGGCGGGACCCAGGCCTGCATCGACTACACCCTGGACTACCTCCGGACCCGCAACCAGTTCGGCAAGGTGATCGGCTCCTATCAGGCGCTGAAGCATCCCATCGTCGACGCCTACACCCGCTACGAGCAGGCCCGGTCCCATCTCTACAGCGCTGCGCACTGCTTCAACGAACAGGGGACCGGCGAGATCGCCGTTCGCATGGCCAAGGCCTCAGCAGACGTCGCCTACAGCTTTGCCGCCGACCGGGCGATCCAGTTCCACGGGGGCTTCGGCTTCACCTGGGACTGTGACGCCCAGCTCTACCGCCGCCGGGCCATCTGGCACGCGGCCCAGTTCGGCGACGCCGCCTACCACCGCAAAAAACACGCCCGCCTTCTCTTCTGATCCCGGACCCGCCA
>JBMOEP010000191.1:0-4551 GCA_049314675.1 Phenylobacterium sp. | reverse complement strand
GGACTGGACCTGGGGCGCGAACAGGCCGCAACGGGTTCCGGCCTCCGCCATGAGGCTGCGCTCGTAGTAGACATCGGCGGGTGCGGATCCGGCGGCGGTCGGGGAAAGCCCTACCAGGGCCGCCAGCGCCAGGGCGCGAGGATTGAAGAGCGATCCGGGATGGGGCATGGAACCGTCCACTCCAAGGTTTTCTGCGGGATCGGGTCCTGGACCCGGCCGGCGGGACCCACCCTAGCCCAGCGAGGGCATGCTTGAAATTCTCAACGGACATCTGGGTCGCCGCCCTCATCCGCCGGGTCGATCTCGGGGGTGGAAGCGCCGTGGTCGTCCACAAAGGCGACGCCCGGGCGGGATCCGTGCTCCTCAAGGTGCTCAATCGCCGGGTAGGTCGCGTGCGCCTCTATGCTGAAGCCACCCGCGCTGACGGTGAGACGGTCTGGATGCGGCCAGCGTCGTCCGAGCTCGAAGTGGAAATCGACGCCTACATTGCTCGTGCGCGCCGGATCGACCCGGATCTCTGGGTCGTCGAACTTGATGACCCCCAGGGGCGTCACTTTCTCACAGAGCCTGTCGAAGAGGACTGAACAGCCTCTGGATTCTTCTCTCCAGTGGTCATATTTTGCCGTCCGTCACCTAGCATCCCCGGCTGTCGGGGGTCCGTATACCGTGGGAGATGCAGACTTGCTTTTCCTTATGAACGACTGGGTGATGCAGTTCGAGACCCAGGCCATGGTCGGCGACCTGATGGGTATCAACACCCGCGAGATCAGCTTTCCCCAGATCCTGGTGCTTGGCCAGGAACTCTATGCCGAGGACCCCGAGCTTCACCTCCGGCAACCCCAACAGGCCCGGAGGCTGGCCGCCCTCGCCATGACCAAGCAGCCCGAGATCAACGCCCTGCTCTTCAAACCGCCCCATCAGGGCTGCCACCCCCGCGACGTTACGGTCCGCTACTGCGCCGTGGGCTTCGACATGCTCGCACAGCTGTTAAGTCTGCAGGAGGCCCAGCGATCCGGCGGATGGGCCAACAAGGAAGTCTGGAACAAGCTGGGAAACCGCACCCGGGCCTGACGCGCGAATTGCGCCGGACCGGCCCGCAGGCTACCTCCGCGCCATGAGCCATCTCCCCGCCGCCGAGGCCGCCCGCCGCCGCACCTTTGCGATCATCTCGCACCCTGACGCCGGCAAGACGACCCTGACCGAGACCCTGCTTCTTGCGGGCGGCGCCATCCGGGCCGCGGGACAGGTCCGCGCCCGGGGTGAGAACCGCCGCACCCGCTCGGACTGGATGAAGATCGAACGCGAGCGCGGCATCTCCGTCTCGGCGAGCGTCATGACGTTCGACCATGACGGCCTCATGTTCAACCTGCTGGACACGCCGGGTCACGAGGACTTTTCGGAAGACACCTACCGCACCCTGACCGCCGCCGATGCGGCAGTGATGGTTCTGGACGCCGCCAAGGGCATCGAGCCCCAGACCCTGAAGCTGTTCGAGGTCTGTCGCCTGCGGGACATCCCCATCGTCACCTTCATCAACAAGATGGATCGCGAGGCCCAGGACCCGCTTGAATTGCTCGATGAGATCGCTGCCAAGCTCGCTCTCGACCCTGCGCCCCTCTACTGGCCTGCAGGATCTGGCGGTCGGTTCCGGGGGATGCTGGACCTCAGGACTCGCCGATTTCTTCCTTTCGAACGGTCTTCAGCCGAGCGCGATCTGTCCGGTCACCCCTCGCCCGTACCCGTCGATGACTCCGCAATGGAGGCTTACCTCGACCCCCAGGACCTGGAGGAGCTGAAGGAAAGCGCCGAACTCGTGCAGGGTGCCGCCCCGCCCTTCGAACTCCAGTCCTTCCTGGAGGGACACATGACCCCGGTCTTCTTTGGTTCCGCCCTCCGGCGGTTCGGGGTCGTCCAGCTGCTGGAAGGCCTGGGCGCCTATGCCCCGCCGCCAAGGTCCGTGGTGGCCGCAAGGTCCGGTGAGGAGGCCCAGGTGGCTCCCGGTGATCCCGAGGTCAGTGGTTTCGTCTTCAAGGTCCAGGCCAACATGGATCCCAACCACCGCGACCGGATCGCCTTCCTCAGGTTGTGTTCGGGCCGGTTCCAGAGGGGCATGAAGCTGAAGGTCCAGAACACTGGCCGCCAACTCTCGGTCAACGCCCCGATCATGTTCTTCGCCTCTGACCGGGAACTGGCTGAGGAGGCGTTCGCTGGCGACGTGATCGGCATCCCGAACCATGGCGTCCTGCGGGTGGGCGACAGCCTCTCGGAAGGCGGCACCCTGCGGTTCGCCGGCCTCCCCAATTTCGCTCCAGAAATCCTGCAGAGGGTGCGGGTTAAGGACCCCCTGAAGGCCAAGCACCTTCGGCGGGCCCTCGAGGGCCTGGCGGAAGAGGGGGTGACCCAGCTGTTCCGACCCCTCATCGGATCGGACTTCGTCGTCGGCGCGGTTGGACAGCTGCAGTTCGAGGTCATGGCCGATCGCCTGGCCAGCGAGTACCAGCTGGACGTGATCTTCGAGGCCAGCCCCTATGCCGAGGCCCGCTGGATCTCCGGCACGGACGCCGACATCTCCGCCTTCACGGCCGCCTACCGCTCTGCCATGGCCGATGATATCGATGCCCAGCCAGTCTTTCTCTCGAAGTCAGGGTGGGAGACCGGCTATGTCGCCGAGCGCTACCCGTCGGTCAGCTTCGCCCGCACCCGGGAACGGGGCTGACGCGGACGATGGAGCCTCCCGTCCTGCTCTATGGGCATCCGCCCCCCGAGCTCTTCCAGGCCCCGGCGGGCGCCGTGCAGGCGTCACCCTTGGAGCCGGGCGCTGAAGACCCGCTGGAAGCGCGGGAGGCCCACTTCGCCTCGGCGCTTGTCCTGACCCCGCCCGGTGCCCGCGAACGGGACTGGGTCCTCGCCCGCGTCCTTGAACGGCTTCCGCCGGGCGCCGAGATCATTGCCCTTGGGCCGAAGGATCGGGGCGGGGCCCGCATCGCCCCAACGCTTCGGGGTTTCGGATGCGACGTCTCCGAGGAACCGAAACGCCGTCACCGCATCTGCCGCACCCGCCGCCCCGCAAGCCCGGTGAACCTCGAGGCTGCGCTGCAGGCTGGCGCACCCCGGCTCGATCCCGGGCTGGGCGTCTGGACCCAGCCAGGCGTCTTCAGCTGGGACCGCCTGGACCGGGGCTCGGCGCTGCTGATGGATATCCTTCCCGAACTTGGTGGGCGGGGAGCCGATTTCGGCTGCGGGATCGGCCACCTGGCCCTGCGTGTCCTCGCATCCGGCGCAGTCACGGACCTGGAGCTCGTCGATCTCGACCGCCGGGCCATCGCCTGCGCCCGCCTCAATGTTGCCGATCCCCGCGCGCGCTTCCGGCACGCCGATGTCCGCCGGGTTGGGGCGGCTGCCGATCTTGATTTTGTGGTGATGAACCCGCCCTTCCACAATGGTGGCCGGGAGGACAAGGCGCTGGGAGTGGCCTTCATCGAGGCGGCGGCCCGCGCACTCAAGCCGGACGGGACATGCTGGCTCACCGCCAACCAACACCTTCCCTACGAGCAGGCCCTTGCCCGGAGCTTCAGGGCTGTCCGGCTCAAGGCGCAGGCCCAAGGATACAAGGTCTATGAGGCGATCCGATGAGCCCTGCGCCCAGGCCCCCCGCCGTGCGCCTGGACCGGCTCCTCGCCAATCTGGGCTACGGGTCACGCCGGGAAATCCACGCCCTGGTTCGGAAGGGTGACGTGGTTCTCGATGGCCTCTCCGTGTCTGACGCCGGAGCCCGGATTTCCCTGACCGCGGACATCACCGAGCGGATGACGATCCGGGGTACTCCCGTCGATCCTCCCGCCCCGCTGGTGTTGATGATGCACAAGCCCGCTGGCGTCGTTTGCTCCCACAGGGAGCCTGGCCGCAGCGTGTACGAACTTCTGCCGCCGCGCTGGCGCAGCCGGACTCCGGCCCTGTCCTCCGTCGGCCGCCTTGACCTGGACACCACGGGCCTCCTGCTGATCACGGATGATGGTGAGTTCCTGCACCGGGTGATCTCGCCAAGATCACATGCTCCGAAACGATACGTCGCAAGGCTTGGGAAGTCCCTCGCGGGGACAGAGTCGGAGATCTTCGCGCGGGGGGATCTCCTGCTGGAGGGCGAGGATCGGCCCCTTGCGCCTGCGGGACTGGAAGTGCTGGATCCGTTCACGGCTCGGCTGACCCTCACCGAAGGGCGCTACCATCAGGTCAAGAGGATGTTCGCGGCCGTTGGAAACCATGTGACGGCGCTTCACCGGGACCGAATTGGTGCCCTGGCCCTTCCGCCGGATCTGATGCCCGGAGCCTGGCGGCGGCTGACGCCCGTCGAGTGCGCGGCTGTTCTTCTTGAGGCCGAAGACACCCCCGGTCTGGCATAGCAATTGCACCGCGTTTGCGCGCACGCCCGCTAAGGAATCCCGCTAAGAGATAAGGAATGTTTGGCCTCAACCGGCAAGTCAGGAAACTGCTGGAGGAGCAGGGCGGCGCGGGACCCCGCGACGGCCTGAACGCCGACGACATGTCCCTGGT
>JBMOEP010000190.1:0-4570 GCA_049314675.1 Phenylobacterium sp. | reverse complement strand
AACCGGGCGGCCAGGTGGCGTTCGGCCATGGCCATGCCGACGGCGTTGGCAAGGCCCTGGCCGAGGGGACCGGTGGTGGTCTCCACCCCTGGCGTATGGCCAAACTCCGGGTGGCCGGGAGTCTGGGAGCCCCACTGCCGGAAGTCCCGGATCTGGTCCATCGTGACGGCCTTGTAGCCGGTCAGGTGCAGCAGGGCGTAGAGCAGCATGGAGCCGTGCCCGGCGGATAGGACAAAGCGATCCCGGTCCGCCCAGTCAGGCCGGGAGGCGTCGAACTTCAGGAACCTGGTCCAGAGCACGGTGGCGACGTCCGCCATACCCATGGGCATGCCCTGGTGGCCGGACTTCGCCCTGTGCACCGCATCCATGGAAAGGACGCGGATGGCATCGGCCATTTTGACGGGCGAGACAGGCATGGCGGGAATCCGGTTGGCGGCGGAAAGGAAGTCGGGCGTCGCACAGGGGATCGGAAGGGTCAAGAAACGTAAGTGGTTCCGGCGGCGCGCCGGATGGCGCTATACAGTCTGGGCAACCTCCGGAGTCCCCCATGGCCCAGGACGAATCCCCTCTCGACCAGGCGGCGCGCCGCCTGGACCGCGCCCTCGCCCTGCTTGAGCAGGAGCTGGCGGAGCGGTCCTCCACAGGCGCCGGCGAGCTCTTCGATCCCGCCCGGAACGGTCTGGCGGCAGAACTCGAGCGCAGCCGCGAGCGCGAAGGTGCCCTGGTGGCGGCGGGGGCCGACGCGTCCCGGGCCCTCGGGAAGGCGATCGCCGAGATCGAGGCCCTGCTCGACACCGGACGGGGAGGCTGAACCATGGCCCAGGTAACCCTCAGCGTGAACGGCCGGCCCTATGTGGTCGGCTGCGAAGACGGCCAGGAACCCCACCTGACCGAGCTGGCGCAGCTCTTCGACACCCAGGTGCGGCAGGTATCCAAGGATGTCGGCCAGCTGGCCGAGACCCGGCTCTTCCTGATGGCCGCCCTGCTGCTGGCCGACGAACTGTCGGATTTGCGCGGACGTGTCTCCGGGCTGGAGGCCGACCACGCCCGGCTTCAGGCCGAGGCCGGCTCGGCGGAAAGCCGGGCCACTGCAGCCCTGGAGGCCGCCGCGCGAAGAATCGAGAGGCTGGCAGGCACCTGATCGGCCAGGCGCCTTGCCGTAGGGGCCCCTAAGGCCTAGGTTGGTCAACGGCGGGTCTTGCTGCGGCTCGCGTCGAAGGCGAATTATCCCAGCGACCTTAATTCACTCAAAGGGAGCTGTCCCTGGCCGGGTCCGTGGACCCGGGCACACGGTGCCCACCTGGTTATCCAGGTCGAGGGGATTAAACAGTCCTTCACGGTTCCCGCGGCGCCGCCACCTTATCTTCCGGACCTCCCTTGCCACCCTGCCCCGCCGAACGGAACACACGCCGGGACCTGCGCAGACAGCTCAGGCGGTTGAGGCGTGAGCTGGCGGCCGCACGGCCGGATGCCGGTAAAGAGGCCACCCAGCACCTTCAGGACGCAGGCCTACCCCTGGTTCGCGTTTTCGCGGCCTACCTCCCGGTCAGCGGCGAGATCGATTGCGGCCCCCTGGCCCTGCACCTGATGGCCCTGGGGGCAGACAGGCTTCTGCCGCACGTCTTGGGTGAAGGTCGGATGCGGTTCCTGTCAGCGCCGCCCGGAGGCCGGCTCGAACCCGACGCCTCAGGCCTGCCGGCCCCGCCGCAGGACGCTGAAGAAAAGAGACCTGATCTGGTGATCGCGCCCCTCCTGGCCTTCGACCGCTTCGGCGGACGGCTGGGCCAGGGCGGCGGACACTACGACAGGGTACTTGCTGAACTGCGCCGGACTGGCCCGGTCTTCGTCCTCGGCCTGGCCTTTGCCGGCCAGGAGGTGGACAGGCTTGACCTTGAGCCCCACGATCAACCTCTTGACGCCGTCCTCACCGAGGCCGGATACCGCCGCCTGCCACAGGCCTGAAGGAACAGAATGCGCTTCGCCTTTTTCGGAGACGTGGTCGGGAAATCCGGCCGGGACGGTCTCGCCGACCACCTGCCAGGCCTGCGCCGGCGACTCGACCTGGAGTTCGTCATCATCAATGCAGAGAACGCGGCGGCGGGCTTCGGCATCACCGAGCGGACCGCCCGGGACCTGTTCGACGCCGGTGCCGACTGCCTGACTCTGGGCAACCACGCCTGGGACCAGAAGGAAGCCCTGACCTACATCGTCCGCGAGCCTCGGCTGATCCGGCCCCTGAACTATCCTGTCCTGGCCGACGCTCCAGGCCTGGGTGCCAACCTCTTCGAGACCCGCCGAGGCCAACGGATTTTGGTGATCAACCTCCTGGGCCGCATCCACATGGACAGCCTGGACGATCCCTTCGCCGCGGTGGATCGGGAACTGGAGAAGTCGCCCCTGGGCATGGTGGCCGACGCCATCGTGGTCGACATGCACGCCGAGGTCACCTCGGAGAAGATGGCCATGGGCCACTTCTGCGATGGGCGGGCCAGCCTAGTAGTCGGGACCCATACCCACGTCCCCACCGCCGATGCCCAGATCCTGCCGGGGGGCACCGCATACCAGACCGACGCCGGCGCCTGCGCCGACTATGACAGCGTCATCGGTAACATGAAGGAAGAACCGATCCGGCGATTCACCACCCGGATTTCCGGTGGGCGGTTCCGCCCGGCGGAGGGGCCCGCGACGGTCTGCGGCGTCTTCGTGGAAACCGACGACGCCACGGGCCTGGCCCGCCGAATCGCGCCCATCCGGATCGGCGGGCGCCTGGCCGAGACGGTCCCCGACCTCAGTCCGGCCGCCGCCTGAAAAAGCGCCCGAAGCTGTTCGGCGGTACCTGGCGGGCGGTCATCCGGGACTGCAGGGCCGGCAGGACGAGTTCGCCGGTCGTTTCCGGATCGAGGATCGCGAACCTGCGGGCTGCGGCCTTGGCCTGTTCAGCGGCGGTGATCTTGCCGTCATAGTTCAGGTCAGCGCCGCGGACGGGCTGGGGTTCGCCCAGCAGGCCGAAGGTCGAGGCGCCCTCCAGGCCGCGGGCCCGGGGCGCCGGGGCCCCCGCCCCGTCGTCATCCTCCCGGCCCGGCCGGAAGGCCGCGGACTGGGGCAGGATCTCCGGCGCGACCTCGTTCTCGTATGTCGTGTTCTCGAAACCGTCGACCCGGCCGTCCTTGTCGGTATCGAGCACGGTCAGGAAGCGCAGGCCGTCGGCGGTGAACTCCTTGAGGGTCAGGACGCCGTCATGGTCGCCATCCGCACCGGCGAACCAGTCCACAAGTCCACGGGAAGACCGAAAGGGCTCGCCGAAGGGGCTGACGAACAGGCCTGACGCAGAGTCCGGGACCTTCGCCTGTGGCGCCTGGGCGGCCACAGGCGCGGCAGAGACCAGCCCCGCCGAGGCGAGGGCCAGTCCCAGCCCGAGGGCCAAGCCAAGTCCGTCGAGGCCCCCCGGACGGCGTGATGGGAAACGACTCATGATGCGGACTCCCGGTTCAGTGGAAAGACAGAACGGTCTGGAGGCGGCGTCAATGTGGCACCGACCCTAAGGGGCCATCCGGGGGTTGCCTTTGCGGGTCCGGTGGCGGAATCCTTGGCCATGGCGTCGCTGAACGGAACGCCCGGAGATCCGATATGCTGCACTTCCTGCTTCGCGCGGTCTTCGCCGCCTTTGGACTGGCCATCGCTTCCCAGCTTGTTCCCGGCGTCACCTACGATGCGCCCATGACTCTCTTCCTGGCCGCAGTACTGCTCGGGGTGATCAACGCCCTTTTGAGGCCCCTGCTGGTCATCCTGACCCTGCCCATCACCGTCCTGACCTTCGGATTGTTCCTGCTGGTGATCAATGCGGCCATGATCCTGCTGGTCTCGAGGATTATTCCCGGCTTCCATGTCTCGGGCTTCGTGCCGGGATTGCTGGTGGCGATCATCACCGGGCTCACCAGCTGGGCAGGCACCCTGCTGCTGGGCGACCTGAAGCGCCTGAACGGCCGCTCCAGCTGACGTCCGGACACGAAAAAGGGGGCGGAGCCTGAAGCCCCGCCCCCTGGTCTTTCGGGAAACGACCTGGATCAGAAGTCCATGTCGCCCATGCCGCCCATACCGCCGGGCATGCCCTGGCCGCCGCCGCCGCCCTTCTTGGGGGCCTCGACGATAGCAGCTTCCGTGGTGATCATCAGGCCGGCCACCGAGGCGGCGTCCTGAAGGGCGATGCGGACCACCTTGGCCGGGTCGATGACGCCGGCCTTCACCATGTCCACATACTCTTCGGTCTGGGCGTTGAAGCCGAAGGTGGGCGAGGTGTTCTCGAGCACCTTGCCGACCACGATCGAACCTTCGACGCCAGCGTTCTCGGCAATCTGCCGGATCGGGGCCTGGAGGGCACGGCGCACGATGGCGACGCCGGCTTCCTGGTCGTCGTTGTCGCCCTTGAGGCCTTCGAGGGCCTTGGAGGCCTTCAGCAGGGCCACACCGCCGCCGGGGACGATGCCTTCTTCCACGGCCGCGCGGGTCGCGTTGAGAGCGTCATCGACGCGGTCCTTCTTTTCCTTGACCTCGACCTCGGTGGAGCCGCCGA
>JBMOEP010000189.1:0-4605 GCA_049314675.1 Phenylobacterium sp. | reverse complement strand
CCGCGCCACCTTCCGGCCGGTTGAAGGCGCTGATCTCGCCGCCGTGCGCTTCGATGATGGTCCGGCAGATGGAAAGACCCACCCCCATTCCGTCCGCCTTGGTGGTGACGAAGGGCTGGAAGAGCCGATCCAGGACCTCCGGTGTCAGGCCGGGCCCGGTATCAGAGATACGCACTTCCACCCATCCGCCCGGAATCGCTGAGGCCTCGACCGTGAGACTCCCTGTCCGGCTCTCACTCATGGCCTCCAGCGCATTGCGCATCAGGTTGAGGACGACCTGTTGGATCTGCACCTTGTCCGCGAGGATCAGGGAAGCGCTCGGGGAGAGGTTGAACTCCAGACGGACCCCTGTATCCCGGGCCCCCATCATGGCCAGGGCCCCGGCCTCCTCGATCAGCCTGGGAAGGGGCTCGATGCGCATGGCCACTTCGCCCTTGCCCACGAAGCTGCGCAGCCGGCGAATGATATCTCCGGCGCGGAGGGCCTGGTCGCCAGCGGCGGACAGGGCGGTGCGGACCCGCTCCAGGTCCGGGGTCCCGGAATCGAGCAGCCTGACCGATCCCTTCATGTAACTGGCGATGGCCGACAGAGGCTGGTTGAGCTCGTGGGCGAGGGCCGAGGCCATTTCGCCCATGGAGGTCAGGCGCGACACGTGGATGAGTTCGGCCTGCATGTCCTGCAGTCGCCGCTCGGTCGCCTTGGGCTCGGTCAGGTCCCGGATGAAACCCGTGAAAAAGCGAGTGCGGCCGGACCGCATTTCGCCGATCGCGAGTTCGACGGGGAAGGTCGAGCCATCCTTGCGGATACCGACGGCGACGCGGCCAATTCCGATGATCCGGCGTTCACCGGTCTGGAGGTAGCGGCCAAGATAGCCGTCGTGGTCGCCGCGATAGGGCGCTGGCATCAGGATGCGCACATTCTGGCCGATCACCTCGCTGGCTGACCACCCGAACAGACGCGCCGCCGCCGCGCTGAAGGAACGGATGGTCCCGACCTCGTCGATCACGATCATGCCCTCGGGGACCGTGTCGAGGATGGACTGCAGGTGATCCTGCCGCTGTTTGGAAATGGCGATCAGGGTCCGGGCCTCAAGGGACATCCGGCGAAGCCGCCAGGCGGCACCAGCCACTGCCGCCGAGGTCGCGACATAGAGGACGAGCTGGCTCACCTCCGTCGGGCCCATGTCGAACCCGCCCCCCAAGAGGACGAGGTATCCGGCGAGGCCCAGTGCCGAGGCGAGGATGACCGGACCTGCGCGCCCGGGCAGGGCGGCCGCCACGAGCGCCGGCGCGAGAAGTATCAGGTCCAGACCTTGGACTGGGCCTGGGAACAGGAACATCCGGACCAGAAAGACCAGCGCGACCCCCGCCGCCGCCAGTCCGTAGGCCCGCCACCGCCCCTGTTGCGGCTCGTCCTCCACGTCCCTGCGGGTGTTCGCGTCCATGCGCCCAGTCCTAGCCTGCCGGACGACCGGAGGGAATGTAGCGCCCGGCTCCGTTAACGGTCCCGCCTTACGGCGGGGTCCCACTAATCGGAACAGGATCTAGTGGCTAAGGAAGACGAAGCGCTCGCAGGCGTGGAGCAGGTGCCGGGTGACCCCGCCGAGCACCCACTCATAGGCGCGGCTGTGGCCATAGGCACCCGACACGATCAGGTCGGCGTTCATCAGGTCGGCCCGGGCCAGGAGGTCCGTCTGGACATGATCGCCGCCCGAGACCGCCACGTGAGTGCGGGGCTTGGCCATGCTGTGCCGGGAAATCATGCCCGCGACGTCATTGGCCTGGGCCGCCAGGGCGTCCTGGTCTTCGCGGTCACCCAAGGCGACGATCAGGATCTCGTCGGCCATGTGCATGAAGGACAGGGCGTCGGAGACGGCCCTGCGCGCCTCGCGCGTATCCTTCCAGGCCACCATCACCCGGCGCGGGTCCAGCCGACCACCATGGGGCGGGACCACCAGCAGGGGACGTCCTGAGCTGATGAGCAGTTCGGGCGTACTGACCGTGTTGTAGATGTCGCCGGTTCCGGCCGGTCCGCCGGTTACGACCAGGTCCACCGCCCGGGCCACCCGGGCCATGGCTGGCGTGGGAAGGTCTCCAACCGAACGCCACTCCGTCCGTGCACCCTTGGACTGGGCTGCGAAGGCCGATTTTGCGGCCTCGAGGTTACGGGTCTGCTGTTCGTAGAGCAGGGGGGTCCACTGGCCGGTCCCGAAGCCGTAGGGATCGCTGGTGGCAATGGGCGGGATGGACTCGGCACCGAGCCCGATCAACAGGGCGTCCAGGCGGATCGCAAGGGCGGCGGCGGCCTCGGTTCGCAGGCGCGAGGCTTCTCCGGGGAGGGCATGCACAAGAAGGGACTTGAAGCTCATGTCGTCGTCTCCAATGGCCCGGACCGGCCAGACCTTGGCCGGGGTGCGGGCACAGCTAAAGGGTCTGGTTCGCCAACCGGGCCAGGCCGTCCGGATTCACAATCCGGAACTGCCGCGTCGCGCAGAAGGACACGATACGGCTCGACTGAAGTTGGGAGAGCATACGCGAGACGGTCTCGATCGTCAGTCCCAGGTAATCTGCGATGTCCTGGCGCCCCATGGGCAGGTCCACGACCCGCAGGTCGCCGGACTTGTCCGAAAGGTCCTTGAGGAAGCTGGCGACGCGCTCGCAGGCGGTCTTCCGGCCCAGCATGATGACATGTTCCTGGGCTCTCTCGAGTTCGCGCCGGGTGGCTTCCCACCCGAGCTGCCCGACCTCTCCGCCCGAGGATCTCAGGGTCGAGGCCTTGATGACCAGGATGACGCTGTCGCGGACCGCCTCGGCGGCGAACCGGTGGGTCGGGCCAGCCTCCAGGCCGAAGATGTCACCGGCCAGGTAGAAGTCACCGATCTGGCGGCGGCCATCCGCCATGACTCGCGTGGTCCGGACCGCCCCGTCGAGAACCCGGTAGATCAGGTCCGCATCTTCGTCCTGGCCATAGATCTCCTCGTCCTTGGCGAAGGTCATGCTGATGCTCAAGCGGAACAGGCCGGCCGCCGTATCGGCGCCCTTGGGCGGGATCGGCAGGTATTGGACATCCGTGTAGTCGTGGGCGAGAGCCATGGTGCCGCTCCTTGGGGGACAGGGCAGAAAGCTAGGCTCAGGGCGTTCCCGCGACTATCCGGGGCGGCTCCCTACGGGGAAGTACCTATCGCTCGAGGGAAGGTCCGCAGGCGGGTCTCCTGCGCACCCTCCATCAGGAAAGCCTTGATCCGCATCAAGGCGCAGACGATCGGCGGAGGCAATGAACTGGGCCAGGCCTTCCGGCGGACTCCTCGCCGGTGCCCAGGAGACCTGACCTATGCAAAGATTCCTTGCTGTCGCCGCCCTGGGCATCCTGGCCTCCGGCTGCGCCACTGCCACTGAGTCTTCTGGAGCCTCCGCCTCGCGCGGGCGGCTGATCGCCGAAGCCCGTTGCGCCTCCTGCCATGCCATGACCGGCGAGGCAGAGCCGGGAAAGCCGCCGGCCTTCGCGACCCTGGCGGCCCGCTACCGGGCGCACAGCCTCCAGACCCGCCTGACGGAAATCGACGAGACCGGTCACTTCAACATGCCGCCCCTGCGTATGGGCGACGCCGATGTGGCCGACATCGCCGCCTGGCTCGACAGCCTGCCCCTGCCCTGAGCCGCATCGTCGGTTCAACTTGCGACAGATCAAGGCGGAGTGCCGGGGCCCCGGAAGGGAGGCCTTCGCCAAGGAACTGGCCGACCTTCTGGACCCGCAGGCACGGGATGGCGAGGTCGAACGCCTGGTCCTGGCGGCGCCCCCGCGCCTGCTCAGGGCCATCCGCGAAAAGCTCTCCAGGGCGACCCGCAGCCGGATTCAGGCGGAGATCCCGAAGGACCTGCTGAAGGTCTCCAACCATGACATCAAGGCCTGGCTGCACGCGCCGGGCCTTCTCTGACGGCTTCCGGCTGGCGGGAATCGGCTGATCGCGCGCAACTGTTACCGGACCTCGCCCGGGAGCCGAAGCATGGTGCAATCAAGGCTGGAGCCCGTCCTCGCGACCCTGACCCTCAATCCCGCCCTGGACATCCAGACGGGGGTGGATGTCGTCGAGCCGGAGAACAAGCTCCGTTGCGATGTGCCGCGCCAGGACGCCGGCGGCGGCGGGGTAAATGTCGCCCGGGTGATCCGGCGACTGGGGGGGAGGGCGTCGTGCATCCTGCCGCTGGGCGGTCCCGCCGGCCAAACGCTCCAGGCGCGCCTCGCAGCAGAAGGCCTCGACGCGGTCGTCATCCCCATCCAGGGGGAGACCCGCCAAAGCTTCACCGTTTTTGACCGGTCACGGGGAGCCGAGTTCCGGTTTGTCCTGCCCGGGCCCAGGCTGGGGGCCGCTGAGTTCCGCGCAGTCGAACGCGCCCTCGAGGCTCTGCAGCCCCGCCCCGGCGTGCTGGTGGTGAGCGGGAGCCTCCCCGCTGGCCTGGATCCAAAGCGGTTGACCCGGCTGGCGTCCCGGGTCCGGCGACACGGGGTCCGGCTGGCCCTGGACGCCTCGGGAGAGGGGCTCCAGGCGGGACTGGAGGCCGGCGTCTGGCTCGTAAAGCCCAACCTCCGGGAACTGGGGGCCTGCCT
>JBMOEP010000188.1:0-4616 GCA_049314675.1 Phenylobacterium sp. | reverse complement strand
CTCGCGACCCTCTGCTCCCAAAGCAGATGCGCTACCAGGCTGCGCTACGCCCCGAAGAGTGCTGGCCGACGACCGCGATAGCCGTCTTCGCGCGAAACCGCAATCATTCGGCGGGCTTGCGCATCAGCTTGAACACGCCGCTGGCCCGGACCACGTCGGTACCGGCGGCGTGAGCGCGCCCCTCGACGAAGGCCACGTCACGGGTAAGGCGGGTGACCCGGCTCTCCCCGAAGACCCATTGCCCCACCCTGGCCATGTGCAGGAAATCGACGCTGAGGTGGATGGTCACGCTCGACCGACGGGAGGCCCGCCAGACCGCGGCGGCGAGAAGGCCGTCCATGAAGGAGGTCAGCATACCGCCGTGCACCAGGCCAAGACCGTTGGCGTGCCTGGGCAGGGCCAGGAAGGCGTGTTCGGTCGCCTCACCCTGAATCTCCCGGTGGAAGTAGGGGCCGTTATGGGTCGAATAAGGTCCGCGGCTGGAGGACCGGACAAAACCCTCGGGCGGAAGAATGGATGTGTCGTCAGACCCCGTGGTCATGGCCGGTTTCCGAAGATGGGAAAGTCCACCCGGTCGCCGGGGCGCAGGCCGATCTCTGCCGCGCGTCCCCCTGCAAGTTCCAGGACCCCCAGGGTCGCGCCGCCAGCCGGCAGGGGTGTCTCATCCAGGGGACGGGCATTGCGGGCGATGGACCGAACAACTCCGTCCTTGCGGATGTAGATGATGTCCAGGGGGATCAGGGTGTTGCGCATCCAGAAGGCCGCGTTGGGCTGTTCCCGGCCGAAGTCGAACAGCATGCCCCGGTCCGGAGCGAGGGAAGTCCGGCACATCAGCCCGAACTCGCGCTCCCGCTCAGAGTCAGCGACCTCGACACGGAACTGGAAGTTCCCGCGGGAGGTGCGAACCGTAAGTGGGCGGAGGGGCGCCAGCACGGGCTGTCCCTGACAGGCGGACGGAGCGGACCTGGGCGGTAATGCAAAGGCTGGGATGGCCAATCCCGAGAGGGCGGCGACGATCCCGGGAATGAGCCCCAGGACAAGCGGGCGTGGAGACGGGCGGCTCGGCATGCCCTGCCCTTAACGCCGGGCTGGGCCGAGCGCCAGTCAGATCAGCTGGACTTCCGCCACAACCAGGCCCTTGGGACCATTGCCGAAACGCACCATCAGGTCTTCACCCGGCAGCAGGTCCTCCACGCCAGCGCGGCGCAGGATCTCGATGTGGACGAAGATGTCTCCGGGCTCCTGGTCCCGGACTACGAAGCCATAGCCCTTGGTGCGGTTGAACCACTTCACCTTGGCAGGCTCGAAGGGACCTTCTGCAACCGGTGCCCGGTCGGTGCTGCCGTTGCGGGGCTGGAAGCTGTCCCGCCGGCCGCGGTCATAGCCATTGCGGCCATTTCCCTGGCCATGTTCATCGCGGTCCCGACGAAAGCCATAGTCGCTCCGTTCAGGCCCCCGCCCCGGCTCGGGCTGACCCGTGCTCTCGTCGAAGTCGTGGATTTCTGAGACCTGCCAGCCCTTAGGGCGACGAACGACCGAGCAGGAAAGAGACGCGCCTTCTGGCGCAAGCTCCCGCCCCAGTCCCCTGAGGGACGTCACGTGGAGGAGAACATCCTTACGGTCCGTCAGCTCCGGTTGGTCGGGAACGATGAAGCCATAGCCCTTGTCGACATCGAACCACTTTACGCGACCGCTGATCCTGACGGAGGGTTCACCGGGGTCTTCAAAGCCGAAACTGGACATGGCGCCCCACGCACAAAAGTCCCCTGCTCCCGAAAAAGAACAAAGACGACAAATTCTTTTCTTGTCCATTACGTAACGTCAATGACCGTTCCGGCAGCCAACCCCGGGGGCCCTTACGTTTTCACGCTTTGCTCACGCTTCTCGAACGGTGGGCTCTGGTGACTGGATTTGATTGTAGACTTTTGGCCGCGCGGCCCCAAGGGCGCGCCTTGCGCCCCGCCCGGTCTTAGGCCCCGGCGAGGTTTCCCCGGATCAGCACGCAGGCACCACCAGCCAAGTGCGCGGACCGAATTTCACGGGACCAAAACGCACACTGCGACCCGCCCATGGGGCGGATCGCAGGTGGCCGGGGGATGAACGCCCCAAGTCGCTCGGGTTGTCCGAAGCGGCGGATCAGAACTTGGCCTGCATCCCGAACTCGAAGACCCGACCCAGAGGATTTTGGGTCATGTAGTCGTAGTTGTACTGGCTCTTGTAGAAGGGTGGCTGGTTATCGAAGACGTTTTTGACCGACAGGGTTGCGGTCCACCTCTCCTGGAAGGTCAGGCGATAGGTGAAGTCACTCACCCACCGATCGTCACGCGCAACACGATTCCCAGCGACAACGGCATTCACATCGTCGGTCCCGGCCCAGTATCGGGTAGTCCACCGGAGGTTATGGTCGCCGACACTCCAGTTCGCGTAGGCGTTACCGCGCAGCGCTGGGTATGAATAGAACGCCGAAAGGAGCTCGGACTTACCTGCCCGGTTCAGAGCGGCGTCAAACACGATATTCGTATTCAGCAAGATCCCTGCACCCCGCTTGTAGTCGGTGAGGATGCTTGCATCTCCCCCTAGGGTCAGATCCCCGGTGAAGAAATCCAGCCAGGTGTAGGACCCGTTGATGTCGATACCGGTGATCTCGGTATCTGGGCCGTTGATCACGTTGTTTCGGACCGAAAGGAAGTTGTTCGGATGGCAGGACGGAACCGCCTGACCGCCATAAAGCGTCGAGTTGACGACGTCGGTTCCGAACTGGAAGCGCTGGAAGAGAGCCGAAGTCCCACACTGCCAATTCGCTGAGTTAGATGAAGGGAACATCGAGCCATAGACCCGGGCTGCGGTTTCCGTCGTGATTTCATCCTTGAAGGCGAACTTGTAGAAGTCGATCTGCCCCTGGAAGGTCCCGGACTCGAACAGGAAACCAATATTGTAGGTCTCAGCGGTCTCGGGGTCGAGATTGGGATTCCCGAAGGTCTGGACAGGTCGATAGAGCGGGGCACCCGTAACCGGGTTTGTGAACTGGGCCTGGATAAATCCGAACCCGGGGTCAAGCGCCGCCACCGGAGGCGCCCGGAAGGTGGTGCCGGCCGAACCGCGCAGGGCCATCCAGGGCGTGACCTGCCACCGGATCGATGCCCGAGGATTGGTCGTATCCCCGATGTTACCGCCATAACGCTCGGTACGGATGGCGAGGCTTGCCACGACGTTATCGAGAACCGGCACCTGCATTTCCCCAAAGAAGGAGGTCACCTGCCGGTCGACTTCGCTTTCCCTGCCAGATCCGATGAAGGTGAACGGGCCGCCCCCGGGCACCGCGCAGGTGGGCAAGCCATCACCATAGGGCTGGCTGTCAACGCAGGGCGTGACGTCGCCATCGAAGTTGGACGAAAGCTCGATTGTACGGTCGTTGTACCGCAATTGCGCGCCCACGGCCCAGCTGATCGGATCGTCGGTCCAGAGCTTGAGGTCTCCGAAGTCTCCCGCCAGTTGGACCTGAGCTGTCGCCAACTGCTGGGTGGTCGTGCTGACCGCATTATCTTGCAGCCATCCCCAGAGCGCGGGGTCGACCGCAGGTCCCGCCTTCAATCCTGTGGACGCCGCATAGTTGGCACCATTGATGCTCGACTTCTGGATCGAGTTGGCGAACGGATTGAAGTACTGGCAGGCCCCGGCGCCCGGCGTTCCGGTCGAAGGGTTACAGCCTGGCCCGCCAAGTCCGCGCAGAGCCAGCTGGATGCGGTTCACATAGCGGTCAGGGGTCGTGTTGATCTGCTCGGCGCGCATGTAGTTGAGGGTCGCGCGCCATTCCCAGCCATTCGCCAGCTCGCCGATTAACCCGCCCACAACACGGTAGGACGTGATCTCGTTGCTCTGACGGTCAGCTTCAAAGCCATAGAGAGGGTTGCCGCCCATGGCTGCCGGACGCCACTGGGTCTGGTTCATGGTCACGCCATTGGCGAGAGCCGCGGCGCAGATCGCAGCCGTGATCTGCGGTTGAGTTCCCGTCGGACAGGGGCTGAAGAGGGCCTGAAGCCCCGGGTTGCTCGCGGGAACATAATAGCGCGATTGAATGGCCCCGGGAGCCGCAGGCATGGGAGACGTTCCCCCGCCGAGTGACGAACCACTCGCCTCGATCGGCGTGGGAAACTGGACCGTCGACTGTGAGGCTGAGACCCGATCGTCCGGGACATCCGTTCGGGACCATAGGACCTCGCCATGGAACCTGAGCGAGTCGTTCAGCTCGAAATTCGCCTCGCCGTACAGTTGGTAGTGGTCCTCGTTCGCCACACGGTTGTCGTGATAGGTGAAGGGAAAGAAGCACTGAGCGTTCGGCGCGAAGGAGAGGCCGCCCAGCTGGGTGCAGCCGGCGTCAGAGAAGGTCGACGAAAGGGTCGCTCCCAACGGAATACCGGGTCGGGTCGGGTCCTGCACGAACCCGCCATTGGGTCCGATGACCGGGGTTCCGAGGATGGCGTTGTATCCGCCAGGGCTGCTGGCCCCGGAGATCCCGCTGACGTTGAGGGTGTCAGGGAAGACAGCGTTCGGCAGCGTCCAGGGCAGATCGGCGCCAATCAGCTCGCTGCGGTGCCGGTAGGAGGCCGCCAGCATTA
>JBMOEP010000187.1:0-4626 GCA_049314675.1 Phenylobacterium sp. | reverse complement strand
TCTCGATGCGGATAACCGCAGACAAGCCCAAGGGCAGCCTCGCGATCGTCGGCGCGCGGGTGGTCACCATGAAGGGCCTGGATGGCGGTATCATCGACGATGGCGTGGTGCTGATTGAGCGCGACTGGATCAAGGCCGTGGGCAAGCGCGGCGAGGTGGCGATCCCGGCCGGCACGCCCACCCTCGACGCCCGGGGCAAGACCCTGATCCCAGGCCTGATCGACGCCCATGCCCATGGCCCCTACGGGATTGACGAGATCACCCCCGAGGCCAACTGGGCGGAAATGGTCAACCTGGCCCTGGGGGTGACCACCCGGCACGATCCCTCAAGCAGCGCCCGAACGGTGTTCCCGGCGCTGGAGATGGTGCGCGCCGGCAAGATCCTGGGCCCACGCACCTTCTCGACCGGCGAGATCGTCTATGGTGCGAAGGCGTCTGACGTCTATGCCCAGATCGACAGCTACGAGGACGCCCTGGCCCATGTCCGCCGGCTGAAGGCCCAGGGTGCCCACAGCCTCAAGAACTACAATCAGCCGCGCCGCGACCAGCGCCAGCAGGTGACCGCTGCCGCCCTCGCCGAGGGGATGCGCTCGGTGGCCGAGGGCGGATCGCTCTTCGGCCTCGACATGACCCTGATCGCCGATGGCAACACCACGATCGAGCACAACCTGCCGCTCGGCGTGTTCTACGAGGACGTGCTGCAGTTCTTCAGCGAGTCCAGGACCGGCTACACCCCGACCCTGGTGGTGACCTATGGCGGCCCGGCGGGCGACCCTTACTGGCGCTCCCACACCGAGGTCTGGAAGCATCCCCTGCTGCAAAAGCACGAGCCGGCTGCGATTCTGACCGCCAGCAACGCCCGCCGCGAGATCGCGCCGGACGGTGACTACAAGGATGATGACAACGCCCGCGAAGCCGCCAAGCTGGCGCGGCGGGGCGTGCCGGTCTCGATCGGTGCGCATGGCCAGGAGCCGGGTATCGCCGCGCACTGGGAGCTCTGGTCCTTCGCCCGGGGCGGAATGACCCCGGTCGAGGCGCTTCGCACGGGTACGATCGAGGCCGCGCGCAGCCTGGGCTACGATGCGGATGTTGGAAGCTTGGAGCCCGGCAAGCTTGCCGACCTGGTCGTGCTCGACGCCGATCCGACCCAGGACATCCGCAACTCCGACAAGATCAGCAAGGTCATGATCGGTGGCCGTCTGCTGGACGCCGCGACCCTCAATGAAGAACTCACCGGCACCCGCAAGCGTCCTGCCTACTGGTGGGAAGGCCCGGATGGCGCCCAGGGCTATACCGGCCCGGCCGGCGGCGGCCGCAGCGCCCAGGCCGATCAGGATGATGGGTGAGCGGAAAGGCAGCGATGACCTATCCCGTCGGGGGTAGGTCCAGCCTCACCACCTGAGCCGACGGTGCGGACTCCATCTGGCTTGAAGGGGTTCCTCGCCGGTGACATTGAGGCGTTGGCGGGAGAGACCACATGGCTCTTGCGACAATCACCCTCGCGGCCAACGCCAGGCTTCTCGACATCATCGCCGTCACCCGGAACTGCATCACGCCCTCAAGTCTGTCAGGGCCCCGACGGACGCCCCGACTTCAGGTCCTGGAGTGCGCGTTTCAGTCTCTGGTCGTAGTCCGCGGGGAATGAAAGGACGCCGGTGTTCGGGTCCCGCACCAGACCGCGGACCTCCGGAGGCAGGCGGTAGATCAGTTTCATCATGAGGTCGCTGGACACCCAGGGACTACCGCGGAAATATCCGTGCCCGTTCCCTGCAGAGATCTCCGGCGCGGCGGAGACGTCGATGTAGGAAATCCGGTCCGAGCGGCTCTTGAGAAGGTTGGCGAAGGGTGCAGGCACCTTGTCGGTGGGCAGGGCTTCTCCAAGTCGCTCATGCCCCGTGATCTTCTCGGAGATCTGCAGGGCCTGGTCTTGTTTCGAGGCGTAGATGATCAGGTGCCGCGAGACGTCCAGGGCGCCGTCGGCCAGATAGGCACCGAAGACTGATCGGTCGACGTCGCTCGAGATCAGGAAGACGTTTTCCAGCTTGGCGCCATAGCGCGCCCCGCCTGTTCCCTGGCCACGGTTCAGAAGGGCCATCTGCTCCAGGGACCGGGCCACCAGGCGGGTACCGGCGCTGTAGCCAATGATGTGGATCCGCTCGGCGGCCGTGTTGGTCTCCAGCATGTGGACAAGTTCCCGCAGGTTGCGGGCCATCCCCATGGCGGTGTCGACATCACCGACATAGGCCGTCGCCTCGGGGGTCGACGGCCAGGAATAGGCGACGAAAACCCCCTCATAGCCCATGAAGTGCCACATCTCGGCCGCCACCAGGACGGGGTTGTCGAAGGCCACCTTGTAGCCATGGACGTAGATGTAGACGTCCTTCTGGTTAGTGCGCTCCAGCCTGCGGTTGATCTCGGCGGCGAACTTGGCCGTCGCCTGGGCTGGCGGGGCAGCCTGCTGGCCCGGGTCCACATAGGGCGTCACGGACCGGTTGAGGATTCCATACTCCGTGACCCTGGAAACCTCGATGGGATAGTCCTTTGACCGGGACTTCAGCAGGGCCATTTCCCGCGCCTGCCGCCAGGTGATGGCGGGATTGCTGACCCTGACCTGCGCTTCGCCCAGGTGCACAACAAGGCTGCGCTCGGTGGTGTAGAAGTCCCCCGGCGCGTTGCCTGCGCTCTTCTGCCGGCCGGTGGCGTAGAGGATTCCGCCGTCGGGGATGTCCCCCACCGGGCGATCATCCGCCGCTCGGTCGAAGGCGCCGATGTCGAAGGCATCCGGCGCAGGCATGAGGGCGAGGGTCGGCGGCGCCTTGCCTGCGCAGGCCTGCAGGACCAGCCCGAAGGCCAGGACAGCTACCACTGGGATCCGTCTGGGGGAGGGCATTCGGAGGCTCCTGCCGAAATTCGCTGCCAAGAGGTATAGGGCTCGCCGGACTGTGCAAGCCGGAGGTTCACTCCGGAGGCGGTGGCGACAAAAAAAGAGGCCCCGCTGTCGCCAGCGGGGCCAGTCGGGGTTGCCTCGGGAAGAGGATCAGAAGCGCTTACGCAGGGTGATGAAGGCCTGCCGCGGGGCGGCGGTCAGCAGGGTCTGGTTGTCACCCGAATAGCCGAAGCCGTTGGAGCCCATGGTCGAGACGTAGCTCTCGTCCGTCAGGTTCGTCACATTGGCCTGGATCTCCAGGCCCTCGATCAGGCCCTCGCCCTGGAAGCGGTAGCCAAAGGACAGGTCGGCCGTCGTGGTGGACGGAACGGACTTGTCGTTGGTGTAGGTGAAGTACCGCTCCGAGACGTAGTGGACGTTCAGGGCGGCGAACCAGCCGTCCCGGTCGAAGCTGACCTCACCGTTCAGAAGATGCTGCGGCGAGTCCACCGTGGTCTTGCCGCTGATCGTCTGGGTCACCACGCCGGCGGCGTTACGGATGTCGTCGTCGTAGGTGCTGTCGTTGTAGGCGTAGGAACCGAAGAGGCTCCAGTCGTCGTTCAGCTCGAAGGTTCCCGCCGCCTCAAAGCCCATGGCCGTCACGCTGCCGGCGTTGGAGAGGATGGTCGGGCTGCCGACAATTCCCGCGCCGGCGGAGGTGCCGATCAGACGGTTGTCGAACATGACGTAGTAAACCGCCGCAACGCCCTGGAACCCACCAGAGCGGTAGCGCCAGCCACCCTCTACGGTCTGCGACGTCTCCGGCTGGAGCTTGCCTCGGATGGCGTCGAAGCCGGGCTGGGTCGTGGCGAAGGGCGACAGGCCTGTTCTTGCCGCCGCGAAGGCCCGCATGTTCTTCGCATAGCTCGCGAACAGTTCGCTGTCGTCGGAAAGGGCCCAGGTGAAGCCGGCCTGGGGAAGGAAGGTCTCCTCGGAAGTGATCGATCCGTTGATCACTGGCGAACCCACCACCGTCACGGTGCTGCTTTCCACGCTGACCGACTTGAAGCCGAAGTTGACCTTCAGCTGGTCGGAAACGGTCCAGGCGTCCTCGATGTAGAAGGTCCGGGTGTCGGTTTCAAAGTCACCCGACCACTGGGTGAAGAAGGGCCCGGAGAAGAAGTTCAGGGAAGAGGAGGGCGAGGCCAGGTTCTGTCCATAGAAGCGCCGCGACTGGCTGAATTCGTTGGACTCCAGCCAACCCCCGGCCGAGATCCGGTGGTCGCCCAGGTCGAAGGCGGCGCCGAGAATCAGGCCCATCCGGTCGATGGTGTACTCGGTCGTCCGGGTCGAGATCGGGGCGTTCTGGCTGGTGGCACCGGGGACGTTGTTGTTCGGCGAGGCCACGTAGGGCGTGTACCAAATGCCTTGGCCGTCATTTTTGTGGCCATAGACGGTGGCAGTCAGGTCGATACCAGCTACTGGACCCGCAGCGGTCAGGGCCCAGAGGGTATCGTCGCGCAGGCCGGAGGCGTCATAGTAGGTGTCGTCGACGCACTTCACCTTGCCCGGATAGGGGTTGGCACCAGAGCCGGTGTAGCAGCCGTTCCCGTCCAGGATGGGGCTCGACCCGGTGTAGTTGGAGCCAGTCTAGTAGGCGCGGGCGATCTGGACCGCGTCGGCCCAGCGTCCGGTATTGTTGTCCCAGTCGGAGCCCAGACGCGAGATCATGTCCAGGGACAGGTCCTGGTAGTCGTTCT
>JBMOEP010000186.1:0-4627 GCA_049314675.1 Phenylobacterium sp. | reverse complement strand
TAGGGAAGGCTAGTGGTAGTAGAACGCACGGAGTTCGAGCAGGAACTGATCTCCCGGTAACGGCCCTCGCTAGGTAGCCAGACCTCCAGGTCGTAAGTGCGGCGAGCGCTGAAGCCCATGTCACCCCGGCAGAGCAGCATGGTGCGGAAGGGGAGGTCGAGCCGCTTCAGAACCGCCTCGGCGCAGGAAACCATGCGCTCGTGCTCGGCATCGGAATGGTCGGGCTCTGTGATGGAGACCAGCTCAACCTTGTAGAACTGGTGCTGGCGGATCATCCCCCGGGTATCGCGGCCAGAGGCCCCTGCCTCCGAGCGAAAACAAGGTGTGAGGGCCGTCAGGCGCAAAGGCAGGGTCTCGGCGGCGAGGATCTGCTCGCGCACCAGGTTGGTCAGGGACACTTCTGCGGTTGGGATGAGCCAGCGGTCATCCATGGTTCGGAAGAGGTCTTCCGAAAACTTCGGAAGCTGGCCGGTGCCGAACAGGGCGGAATCCCGCACGAGGAGCGGCGGCGAGACCTCGGTATAGCCATGCTCCAGGGTCTGGATGTCGAGCATGAACTGGCCAAGGGCGCGCTCGAGGCGCGCCAGAGGGCCCTTCAGGACCACAAACCGGGCACCGCTCATCCGCGCGGCGGCCTCGAAGTCCATAAGCCCCAGGGCCTCGCCGAGATCAGCGTGATTGCGGGGCGCCTGGATGGCGAAGGGTTCGCCCCAACGCCGCACCTCGACGTTACCCGCCTCGTCTTCCCCAGCCGGGACGTCCTGAGCCGGAAGGTTTGGCAGGCTGGCCAGCAGGTCTCGAAGGGCCTCCTCGGCGACCTTCGCCCGCTCGGCATCGCCGGCAGCCTCCGCCTTCAGGGCCTCGACCTCCTCGAACAGGCGCGCGGCGGCGGCCTCATCCTTCGCCGCCTTGGCCTGGCCGATCCGACGGGACAGGTCGTTACGCCGGGCCTGGGCCGCCTCGGATGCACTCCTGGAAGCCCGGACCTGCTGGTCAAGCTGGAGCGCCTCTGCCGACGCCCCGGATCGGCCCTTCGCCGCCCAGGCCATCTCGTAGAGGTCGGGTTGGTCGCGCAGGGCTCGGAGATCGTGCATGGGCGGGAGGTCTCAAGGATAGGCTGCCTTGTCTAGTCCGCGTCGCCGGGGGTGCCAACCGCCAAGGGACGAAGTCAGGCGTTGGAAGCTTCCGCGTCCGCTCTCTGGTTACGCAGCTCAATCAGCCGCACGCACCAGATCGAGATTTCGTAGAGCAGGACAAGAGGCAGGGCGAGCATCAACTGGCTGATGGGATCCGGCGGCGTGACCACGGCGGCGACCACGAAGATGGCCACAATGGCGTAACGGCGGAATTCACGGAGGGCTGACGAACTGACCATCCCGGCCATACCCAGGAGGGTCAGGACGACAGGGAGCTGGAAACAAAGGCCGAAGGCCATCAGCAGGGTCGTGACCAGGGTCAGGTAATCCGAAACCTTCGGCAGGAGTTCCACGCTGATCCCGCCTGTCCCGGTGATCTGCTGGGTTAGGGAGAACCAGAGGACAAACGGGAAAATGAAGAAATAGACGAGCGCCCCGCCCAGGGTGAAGAGCAGGGGCGAGGCGATGAGAAAGGGCACGAAGGCCCGCTGCTCCCGCTTGTAGAGCCCCGGCGCCACGAAGCCGTAGATCTGGGAGGCCAGCACGGGGAAGGCGAGGACCACGGCCCCGAAACCTGCAAGCTTGAGCTTGGTGAAGAAGAATTCGAGGGGGGCTGTGTAGATCAGCTTGAGCGCCGGGCCCTGGACGGATGGGATCTCTTTGGCCCCGATCAGGACCAGGAGAAGATCAAAGGGACCGCCATCCGACTGCGCGCCGGTCGAGGGCTTAAGGTGCAGGGCCTGGAGGATCCCGTCAAAGAACCCGGTTTTCACTGCCGACGTCTCGGCAGCGGCCTGGGCAGCCTTCTGCACCGCGAGGAGGCCCGCGGCGGCCTCGTAGGGTCTCAGGAGCAAGCGGTAGATATCGTCGGCGAAGGCGAAACAGACGATGAAGGCCAGGACGATGGCGATGAGCGACCGGATCAGGCGCTGCCGAAGCTCAACCAGATGGTCGAGGAGAGGGGCCCGCGAGGCTTCGATCTCGTCTTCGGGCTGATGCGGCTCATTCATTCTGACGCTCCCGCAGGCTTGCGGCGACGGCGGGGCTTGGGCACCGCTGGCACTTCAGGCAACGACTCCGGAACGATTGAGGGTTGTGGAACCGGGGCCTCGATCTCGACCGGGGCCCCGCCCATGGGGGGGTGAAACTGGATGTCTGAACCCTGAAGGCTGTCGCCGATCTCCCGGAAGACCTGGTTCACGTCAGCGGTCTCGCTGGTCAGCAGGTCGCCCTGCGAGCGCCGCATGGCCTCGACCTCCTGACGCAACTCATCGAGTTCGGACTGGCGGGCCATATCATCGAAGCTGGCCCGGAATTCTGCCGCCATGGCGCGCAGCCGAGCCAGCCACTGCCCCAGCTTCCGGAGCATGACAGGCAGGTCCTTCGGCCCCACGACGAGGAGGGCGACGGCCGCAATCATGAGGTATTCAAGCCCGCCGACTTCGGGAAGCATGTCCAGGTCCTAGCAGTGCACCCAAGCCGGCGGCCTGGGTTGTAATCCGGCGGGACCGTTAGCCCTTCGACTCTTCCTTGGACGACTCGACCTTGGCCGCAGCGGTGTCTGAGGCCGGCGCGGCCCCGATACCCGCGTCCTTGAGACCGTCGCGGAAGGCGCGGATACCCTTGCCGGCGTCTCCCATGAGGCCGGAAAGCTTGCCCCGCCCACCGAAGAGCACAAGGACGACAAGGGCCACCAAAATCCAGTGGATCGGAGTGAATGCGCCCACGATGATACCCCTCAAAGGAACGGCGCACCCGACCGGGCCACCACAACACAATATAGGCGCACTGCCCGCCCCTCGCCAAGGGTCAGGCGTCGCCGAACTTGCAGTCTCCAGATTCGGTCGTCTCGCCGAGGAAGTCCGTGTGGAACTCGGGCGCGTCCTCTCCCTCCTCGATCGGGTCCTCGTCAGGTGTCTCGGTACCCGGAGTGGGGATACTGAAGTCGGCTGGCAGGTCGAGGCTGAGGAGACCCGCTGCACGCATGTCGGCGGCCCCGGGAAGGTCTGAGAGGCTTGCGAGCCCGAAGTGTTCGAGAAAGGCGTCCGTCGTGCCGTAGGTCACCGGGCGCCCGGGCGTGCGGCGCCGGCCGCGCATGCGAACGAGGCGAAGTTCAAGCAGGACGTCGAGGGTTCCGCGACTGGCCTGGACACCCCGGACCGCCTCGATCTCCGCCCGGGTCACTGGCTGGTGGTAGGCGATGATGGCCAGGGTCTCCTGGGCGGCCCGGGACAGCCGCCGCGGCTCCTCCCGTTCGATAGTCATCAGGAAGGCAAGGTCCGTCGCTGTCTGGAGACGCCACCGGTCGGCGACGCAGACCAGCTCGACGCCGCGTCCTGCATACCGGACGCGAAGGTCTGCCACCGCCCGCTCTACGTCGGAGCCCTCGGGCAGCCGTCCTGCGATGTCGTCGAGACTGAGGGGACCGGCCGCAGCGAACAGGAGGGCCTCGACCCGGCGCTCGGTCTCCGACGCCTCCGGCGGCTCGGGAAGGGCTTCTTCAGTGCTCACGCCCGGCCTCCGGGACGGGTCCGCAGGTAGATGTCCGCGAAGGCCTCAAGCTGGCGGGCCTCAAGGGCGCCTTCGCGGACCAGCTCGAGGCTGGCCGAGAGGGTCGAGGCCACATAGGAGGCGCGGCTGGGTGCCGTCTCCGCATCGGCATGCGCCGGCGGACGGGGTGCCACACCGGCCAGCGGGGTCCAGCGGCCGAGCTCCGGAAGCAGGCCACGCAGCCGGTCCCTCGCCGCTTCAAGGGCGTAGGCCTTTGGCGGTGCCGGCTGGTAGCTGCGGGTGTCGGTCCTCCGCCTCTGCGTAACGTAGGCCTGCATCAGGGTGTAAAGGTCGCCCTCCAGGCGCGTCGAGGGAAGGATCTTCAGGGCGTCCGGGTCGCCCCGCACGAAAACGTCCCGTCCCAGCTGGGGCCGGGCGCGCAGGGTCTCGGAGGCGCGACGCATGGCGTCGAGCTTGGCGAGGCGGAAGGCCAATTGTGCAGCGACCTCCTCGGCCGGTGCCTCTTCGGCCTGGGGGCGTTCGGGACGAGGCAGGAGCAGGCGGGACTTCAGGAAGGCCAGCCAGGCGGCCATGACGAGATAGTCCGCCGCCAGGGCAAAGCTGTGGCGGCGAGCCTGCTGCACGAAGACCAGGTACTGGTCGGCCAGGCGGGTCACCGAGATGCGGAGCATGTCCACCTTCTGGCTACGGGCCAGGGCGAGCAGGACGTGCAGCGGGCCTTCATAGCCGTCGACGTCGACAATCAGGGCCTCGCCATCCTGCGCGGCGCCCTCGGCCGCCTCGAAGTCGAGGCGCGGCTGGAAGCCGTCCGCTTGGCTCATGGCCAGACGCCCGCGAGCAAGGCCTCGAACCGGGCTTCGGCCTCAGCGCGGTCCAAGGGTTCCGGCCGGCGGGGAATGCGCGCCAGGGCCGCCTCCGCGCGGCGGGCCGCCTTGCCGGTCAGGGTGCGGACACCGGCGGCAACGGCCTTCATCTCGGCC
>JBMOEP010000185.1:0-4644 GCA_049314675.1 Phenylobacterium sp. | reverse complement strand
GGATCATATCCGTGGCGGCCTCCAGTTCAGGGAACCAGGGAAACATCTCCCGATCGAAGAAGGGGATGGCGGGCAGGCGGGGATAGGTCAGCAGTATGCCTTCCGAGGGATAGGGGCGGGTCCGGCCGGCATAGATCTGGAGCCCCTCGTCGAACCGCGCGCCCGCCGTCCGGTCCATGCGCGCGCGGGCGGGCGCAGACCGGTCCGCCAGGAAGACGGCGAGGGCGTCGGTGGTCTCCTCCACCACCTGCCGGGCGCGGTCGACCGCGGGCTGCAGGGTGGAGGGCAGGGGATCGGGCAGGATCTTCAGGGCGTTGCGGTAGATCTGCCAGGCCTTGCGTGGGCCCGAGAGGCGTTCAACCACCGCCGCCTTCGAGAGGAGGGCGACGAAGTGGTAGGGCTCAAGATCGAGGGCGGCTTCGAGGGCGGCCAGCGCACCTTTCAGGTCTCCTTGCAGGCGAAGGGCCATGGCTTTCTGGAGCCGCAGGTCGATGTCCCCCGGGGCCTGGCCCAGGGCCTCGTCGATAAGGTGCACGGCGGCGGCCCCGTCCCTGCGCCCCAGGGCCTGCTGGATATCCCGCAGGAGGGCCTCGGGGAGGGTCATGGCCCTGCAGTGCCCTCGCCCACTGCCCAGAGGGCGAAGGCGTATTCGAGGGCCGTTTCCTTCAGGTCGTCGAATCGGCCCGCCGCGCCGGCGTGGCCGGCCTCCATGTTCATCTTCAACAGGACCGGTCGCCCGCTCGTGGACGCCGGCCGCAGGCGCGCCACCCACTTGGCGGGCTCCCAGTAGGTGACCCGGGGGTCCGACAGGCCGCCTGTTGCCAGGATGGCGGGATAGGGGCGGGGTGCGATGTTGTCGTAGGGGCTGTAGGCGGCGATCTGGTCGTAGGCCTCAGGGTCGGTCAGGGGGTTTCCCCACTCGGGCCACTCCGGGGGCGTCAAGGGCAGGGAGGCGTCGCTCATGGTGTTCAGCACGTCCACGAAGGGTACGGCGGCGATGATCCCGGCGAACAGGTCCGGACGCAGGTTGGCGACCCCGCCCATGAGAAGCCCACCCGCCGAGCCGCCACAGGCCACGGTATTGGCCGGCCGACCATAGCCCTGCCCCTGGAGGTGCTCGGCGCAGGCGATGAAGTCGGTGAAGGAGTTCATCTTGCGCTCGCGGCGCCCGTCCAGGAACCAGCCCCAGCCCTTCTCCGAGCCCCCGCGTACGCAGGCCCGAGCCCAGATCCAGCCCCGGTCCACCAGGCTGAGGGCCCGGATCGAGAAACTGGCCTCCTGGGAGATTCCATAGCTGCCGTAGCCATAGAGGAAGAGGGGTGCCGAGCCGTCGAGCTTCTGGCCCTTGCGCATCAGGACGAAGACCGGGATGTCGGTCCCGTCCGGTGCCCGGGCATTGAGGCGACGGGTCTCGTAGCGGGAGTGATCGTGACCGGAGGGAATCTCCTGGGTTTTCACCACCGTCCGGGTCCGCTTCGCCATGTCGTAGTCCACCCAACTGCGGGGCGTGGTCATGGAGTTGTAGACGAAGCGCAGGACGTCGGTGTCGTATTCAAGCCCCGGATCGAGGTCGAGGGCGAAGGCTGGCTCGTCGAAGGCGATGGCGTGTTCGGCCCCGTCCTCGCCCCGGATGACGATCCGGTTCAGGGCGTCGGCCTTTTCGAGCCGTACCAGCCAGTGGCGGAAGGCCAGGGTTCCCTCGATGAGGACCCCTGGGCGATGGGCGATGAGGTCCTTCCAGCCGGCGCGGCCCGGCGAGGTCTCAGGCGCGGAAACCAGCTTGAAGTCCACGGCGCCGTCTGCGTTGGTCCGGATGATGAAGCGGTCGTTCCAGTGCTCAACGTCGTAGCGGATGCCGTCGCGGCGCGGCTCCAGGGGAACCGGCGTGGCGGTGGGCCTGGCCGCCGGGATGAGCAGGACCTCACTTGTCTCCTGGTTGCCGCAGGCGATCAGGATGAAGCGGTCCGAGGCGCTGCGGTGGACCCCGATGAAGAAGCCCTCGTCGGCCTCGGTGTAGACCAAGACGTCGTCGGCGGCGGTTCCCCGGACGGGACGGCGGTAGATCCGCGCCGGGCGGCCATTGTCGTCCCGCCAGGTCCAGAAGAGCCAGGCGCTGTCGGGGGAGAAGGTGAAGTCGCCCGTCGAGCTCTCGACCGGCGAGGGCAGGACCTTGCCGGTGGCCAGGTCGCGGATGAGGATCCGGTAGACCTCCGAGCCCTGTTCATCCGCCGCCCAGGCGAAAAGCTGGTGGTCGGGTGAATGTCCGGCGGCGCCCACGCTGAAGAAGGCCTTGCCCTTGGCCTCGGCCTCCTCGTCCAGCAGGACTTCCTCGGCCCCACCGCTTCGTTGACGACGGACATGCGCCGGGTGCTGGGCACCGGTGGCGTAGCGGGTGAAATAGACGAAGGGTCCGTCGGGCTCAGGTGCCGAGGCGTCGTCCTCGCGGATCCGCCCCTTCATTTCCCTGAAGAGGGTGTCCTGGAGCCCCTCCGTCGGGGCCAGGACCGCCCGCATGTAGGCGTTCTCGGCTTCGAGGTGCCCGCGGATCTCGGGCTTCAGGACGGACGGGTCCCTCAGGACCTTCTGCCAGTCCTCGTCCTTCATCCAGGCGTATTCGTCGGTCCGGGTGCGGCCGAGCTGGACGAGGGTGCGCGCCTCACGGCGGGGCGAGGGCGGTCTGGGAAGGGTATCGGAAGCCATGCGGCGGGGTGTCCCTGGCTGGGCCCTGGCGGCGGTGGACAGCGCCAGGGCGGCGGCGCCCGTCAGCCAGACTCTCCGGTTCACATCAGGCCTCCCGCCGCCAGGAAGGGGTGCCGGAGCGGCGCAGGACCGCCCCGGCAGATGGGCCTCAGCCCGCGAACAGGACCGAGATGGTCTCGGCCACGCAGGCCGGCTTGGTCTCGCCCTCGATCTCGATGGTGCATTCGTTGCGGATCTGCATGCCGCCCGCCTTGGCTTCGACGCCGATCAGCTTCTGGCGCATCCGCACCCGCTTGCCGACCCGGACCATGTTGATGAAGCGGACCTTGTCAGAGCCATAGTTGATGCCGCGGCTGACGCCCTTCACGGGCAGCATGCCGGCGCCCAGGAAGGGGATCAGGGAGAGGGTCAGGTAGCCGTGGGCGATGGGGCCGCCCATCTCCCGGGTGGCGCGCTCCACGTCCACGTGGATCCACTGGTGGTCGCCGGTGGCCTCAGCGAACTGGTTGACCCGCTCCTGGCTGATTTCCACCCAGTCCGAGACGCCGACTTCCTGGCCGACAAGACCGGGCAGGTCCTTGAATTCTACGGGGTTCATGTCGCGTTCCCTCAATTGTTGCAATCGCGCCGCTAGCGATAGCATCCGCCGCCGACCGTGCAAGCGGGCTTTGCCCCAAGGCCGGGTCCGCCGTAAGGAAGGTCGCCCTGCAGGAGCCCCCCGATGCAACGCGCGCTCAACGTCAGCCGCATGACCGGCAATACGTCCACCTTCCCCGACTGGTATCAAGCTGTCGTCCGCGACGCCGACCTCGCCGAGGTCTCGCCGACCCGCGGTGCCATGATCATCAAGCCCTGGGGCTACGGCGTCTGGGAGCGAATCCAGCAGACCCTGGACCGGCGGATCAAGGAGACGGGCCACGAGAACTGCTACTTCCCTCTCTTCATTCCCCTGTCCTTCTTTGCCAAGGAGGCCCAGCACGTCGAAGGCTTCGCCAAGGAAATGGCGGTGGTCACCCACCACCGGCTGAAGTCGGTGGACGGCAAGCTGGTGCCCGACCCGGACGCCCGGCTGGAAGAGCCCCTGGTCGTCCGGCCGACCTCTGAGACCATCATTGGCGACGCCTTCTCGCGCTGGATCAAGAGTCACCGGGACCTTCCGGTCCTGATCAACCAGTGGGCCAATGTCGTCCGCTGGGAGATGCGCACGCGCCTGTTCCTGCGCACCTCGGAATTCCTCTGGCAGGAGGGCCACACCGCCCACGCCACCGCCGAGGAGGGTCGGGAAGAGACCCTGAAGATGCTGGAGGTCTATCGCGAATTCTCCGAGACCGTCCTGGCCATGCCCGTGGTCGCCGGCGAGAAGCCCGAGAACGAGCGCTTCCCTGGCGCGGACAAGACCTTCTCCATCGAGGCCATGATGCAGGACGGCAAGGCCCTGCAGGCGGGCACCTCGCACGACCTGGGAACCCACTTCGCGGAGGCCCAGAACATCCGCTTCCAGAATTCGGCGGGCGAGCTGGTCCACTGCCACACGACCAGCTGGGGGGTTTCCACCCGGCTGATCGGCGGCGTGATCATGACCCACGGCGACGATGATGGCCTGCGCCTGCCTCCGGCCATCGCCCCCCGCCAGGTGGTGATCGTGCCCATGCTGAGGGACAAGCCCGAGGACGCCGAGGTCCTGGCGGCGGGCGAGGCCCTGGTGAAGGCCCTGGGCCAGGTGATCGCCCTTGGCGAGCCGGTGCGGGCCCTGCTCGACACTAAGGCGCAGAAGTCGGCCGAGAAGCGCTGGAACTGGGTGCGCCGCGGCGCGCCGGTGATCATCGAGCTGGGCCCCCGCGACGTGGCCGGCGGGACCATCAGCTTCATGCGCCGGGACCGCCTGCGCGACGGCGACAAGGTGGCCAGCCAGTCCATGAGCCGCGAGGACTTCCTGGCCGGGCT
>JBMOEP010000184.1:0-4648 GCA_049314675.1 Phenylobacterium sp. | reverse complement strand
CCCTGAGCGACGATGAACGCCGGCTGGCCGTGCGGCTCCAGGCGGCCTGCGCGGGCATGCTCGAGCACGCCGACCTGCAGGTGGGACGACTGGTCAACTGGCTGCGCGAGCAGGGCTGCCTCGAGAACACCCTGATCACCCTGATCTCGGACAACGGCGCCAGCCAGGAAGGCTCGCCCTTCGGCACGGTGAACGCCCTTCGCTACTTCAACGGCGTCCGGGACACCCTGGCCGAGAACCTCGAGCACATCGATGCGATCGGTGAGGCCCACCTCAACAACAACTATCCGCTGGGCTGGGCCATGGCCGGCAATACCCCGCTAAAGCGCTACAAGCAGAACACCCACGGCGGAGGGGTGCGCGATCCGCTGATCGTACACTGGCCTGCAGGCATCCGGCAGGGCGGAGGCATCCGTCACCAGTTCCACCATGTCTGCGACATTACGCCCACTGTGCTCGAGGTCACGGGCGTTCAGGCGCCGGCTGCGATCCACGGCGTGACCCAGCAGCCCATAGAGGGCACGAGCTTTGCCTATGCCTTCAATGAGGGCACAGAGCCCACCCGAAAGCGCACCCAGTATTTCGAGATGCTCGGCCACCGGGGCCTCTGGCACGAGGGCTGGAAGGCGGTCACCTGGCACAGGCCCGGAACCGACTTCGACGCCGACCAATGGGAACTCTACCATCTGGACAGCGACTTCAACGAAATGCACGACCTGGCGGAGCAGGAACCTGCGCGCCTGAAGGCGATGATCGCGCGCTGGTTCTCAGAGGCCGGAGCCTGCAACGTCCTGCCTCTGGACGACACCCTTAATCGCTTCGTCAGCTCCAACCCGTACAGCGTGGCGTCCCGCCGGCACTGGGTGCTTCAGCCCGGTGGCGGTCGAATTCCGCAGGCGGCAGCCCCCGACATCCGCAACCGCTCCTACCGGATCACCGCCCATGTCGACATCCCGGAGGGCGGCGCCGACGGCGTGCTCATTGCCCAGGGCGACTGGTGCGGCGGCTACGCCCTCTACCTGAAGGACGGCCACCTCTTCCACGACTACAACTTCGTGAACCGCCACTACGTGGCGCGTTCGATCCTGCCCGTGCCAACCGGGCGCCACACCCTGAGCTGGGTGGTGCGCAAGACCGGGGACTACACCGCCGAGGGTACGCTACTGATCGACGACGAGCCCTGCGGATCGGTAGTGCTGCCTCAGACCTACCGCGCCCAGGCCTCATTCATCGGAATGGAGGTCGGCCGGGCGCCCAAGCCGGCGGTCTCCGACTTTGTTGCGCCCTTCCCTTTCACCGGCGTCCTGCACCGCGTCGAGGTAGATCTGGGGGATGACCAGCAAACCGATCCCCAGGCCAGCCTCGAAGCCGCCCTGCGCCGGCAATAGGCCCTTTCGGAGGTCGTTGGGTAAGGGACTGGAAAACAGTCAGCTTTCGGTCCTAAACTCATCTTGAACGGCAGACCGGCGATATGCTGGCGCGCAAGGGAGAGAAAAGCACATGCTGGACCTGATCATCCGGGGCGGAACCCTCGTGGACGGAACGGGCGCGGTGCCCGTCATCGGGGACATCGGAGTCCAGGGGGACCGCATTGTCGCCGTCGGCAAGGTCGAGGGGCCAGCCCGGCGCGAAATCGACGCCACGGGGCTCGTCATCACGCCCGGCTGGGTGGATATCCATACCCACTACGATGGCCAGGCCACCTGGGATGCCGTCATGGCCCCCTCCAGCTGGCACGGCGTGACCACCGCCATCATGGGCAATTGCGGCGTTGGCTTTGCGCCCGTCCGCCCGGGCCAGCAGGACTTCCTCATCCAGCTCATGGAGGGGGTGGAAGACATTCCCGGTGCCGCCCTCGCCGAGGGCATCGACTGGAAGTGGGAGACCTTCCCGGAGTACCTCGACGCCCTGGAGGCCAAGCCCCGGACCATCGACGTGGGGGTCCACGTCCCCCACGGCTCGGTTCGCGCCTACGTCCTGGGCGACCGCTGCAACACCGACTACCAGCCGGACGCCGGCGAGATCGCCGAGATGGCCGGACTGGTCCGGGAGGGCGTCGCCGCTGGCGCCCTGGGCTTCTCCACCTCCCGGACCCTGCTGCACAAGGACATCCACGGGGTCCACGTTCCGGGCACCTTCGCGGGCTCAGATGAGATGCTGGCCCTGGGCCTGTCCATGAAGGGGCTGACCCACGGCGTGTTCGAGATGGTCTCCGACAACCTCGGCGACGACGACGAGTGGGCCTGGGTCAAGGGCTTCGTGGAGGAGACCGGCCTGCCCGTCACCCTCGTGGCCACCTCGGCGGGTGCCTACCTGGGCAACAAGATGTTCAACATCGCCGAGGAGTCCCGCGAGAAGGGCATGGACATCCGCCCGCAGATCGCCGGCCGTCCCACAGGCATACTCAATGGCCTGACGTCCAACTTCCACATCTTCATGGCCAGCCCGACCTGGAAGTCCGAGCTTGAAGGGCTCGCCCTGGAGGACAAGGTCGCCGCCATGGCCCGTCCAGAGATCCGCGCCGCCCTCCTGTCCGAGGACTCGCCGCTGATCCGCGCCGCCGCCTCCGCGCCCGTGAGCGGCGAGGTCGCCGGCCTGGATGGCCTGCTCTGGCGCATCTTCCCCCTTGGCGAGCGGCCGAACTACGAGCCCGACCGCGAGGGCAGCGTCGCCGGCCTCGCCGAGGCCGCCGGGGTCTCCCCTCTCGAGATGATGTATGATCTGCTCGTCCGCGACGGCGGGCACGAGCTCTTCTACCAGCCCCTCGGCGGCTACCAGACCTACAACTTCGACTTCTTCCGCAAGAACATGCAGCACCCCAATGTGCTGTTTGGCCTGTCTGACGGCGGTGCCCATTGCGGGGTCATTGCCGACGCCGGCATGCCGACCTTCATCCTCACCCATTGGGCCCGCGACCGGGTGAAGGGCGAGCAGTTTCCCCTGGAGTTCCTGGTCCGTAAGCTGACCAGCGACACCGCCCGCGCCTACGGCCTCAACGACCGCGGGCGGCTCGAGCCGGGCCTCCTGGCCGACCTCAACGTCATCGACTTCAAGGCCCTGCGCCTGTTCCGGCCGGAGGCGATCTACGACCTGCCCGCCGGCGGGCGTCGCCTGGTCCAGCGGGCCGAGGGGTACCGCTACACGATCAAGTCCGGCCAGGTGACCTTCGAGGACGGCCAGCATACCGGTGCCCTCCCCGGCGGACTCGTCCGGGGGGGCCGCGAGGCGGTGATCCTGCCGATGGCGGCGGAGTAATCCTGCGCGGCCCGCATCGTCCTGTCATTCTGGGGTGCCAGACTCTGCGCCCCGGGAACGGAGACAGAGCATGATCCAACGTCAGACAGATGGCCGGGGCCTCCGTCCCCGCGCCAGGGCCTTGCTGCTGGGGCTCCTGTGCTTGCTGGGCTCGCAGGTCGGCGCCCACGCCGCCCCTTCACCCACGCCGGCTGCAGCGTCTCCACGCGAGATCGAGCTCAGTGGGGTGATCACCCGCGAGAACCACGAGACCTATGTCGAAGCCCCCTTCGCCGTCCCGGAGGACACCGAGCGGCTGACGGTGACCTTCGAGTACGACCGTGAGAACAGGACCGTCATCGATCTCGGGATCCGCGACCCGAACGGTTTCCGGGGCTGGAGCGGCGGGAACAGGTCGACCTTCACCCTGGCGACCAGCGACGCGACGTCGGCCTACATCCCGGGGCGGATTCCCCCGGGGGAGTGGCGACTGATCCTCGGCGTCCCCAACATCCGCAAGGGTGTGGAGGCCCGCTGGCGCGCCACGGTCCGGTTCGATCCGGCAGGCGCGGCCTCCCCGCGATCCGCCTTCCAGGACGGGCCCGTCCGGACAGGCCCCGGCTGGTACCGGGGCGATCTTCACACCCATTCCGGCCATAGCGACGGCAGCTGCGCCAGCCTGTCCGGTCGCCGGGTCCCCTGCCCGGTCTTCCGCACCCTGGAGGCCGCGCGCACCGCCGGCCTCGACTTCATCGCCCTGACCGAACACAACAGCACCTCGGTCTATCCCGAGCTTCGGGCCCTCCAGGCCTATTACGACACCCTGCTGGTCCTGCCGGGGCGGGAGGTCACGACCTTCCAGGGCCACGCCAATGTCTTCGGCGTGACCAGCCCCCTACCCTTCCAGCTGGGATCGCCGCGTGCGCCGACCCTCGACGCCGTACTGGACGCGGTCGCGTCCGAGGGCGGGATCGTCTCGATCAACCATCCGGGCATGCCGTCCGGCGAACTCTGCATGGGCTGCGGCTGGGTCGCGCCCCTCCCCGATTGCAGCCGCATCACCGCCGTCGAGATCGCCAATGGGGGCGGCCTCCGGACGATGGGATCGGCTGAGGGGCCGCTGTCCGGTTTGCCCTTCTGGGAGGCCCTGCTCGACCGGGGCTGCCGCGTCACCGGCATCGCCGGAAGCGACAACCATGACCCCGACGCAAAGGACGGCGGCCAGTCCCCCGTCGGCCGGCCCGCCACCGTGGTCTACGCCCCCGAACTCTCACAACCGGCGATCCTGGAGGGCCTGAGGCGCGGTCGGGTCTTCGTGGACATCGGTGCCCCCGCTGGTGCCTCTGTCGACCTCACAGTCTCCTCCGGCAAGGCCAAGGCGGGCATGGGTGGGAGCCTCCAGCTCCGGGGCGGC
>JBMOEP010000183.1:0-4648 GCA_049314675.1 Phenylobacterium sp. | reverse complement strand
AGTGTCGTGCCGCCGTCGACGAAGGCGGGCACGGTGCCCAGCGGGTTGATGTTCAGATACCCCGGATAGAGCGCGCGGGGCGGGAAGGGCATGTTGACGAGCTCGTAGGCGAGACCAAGTTCCTCGAGCGCCCAGAGAGCGCGCAGCGAGCGGGCGTCCTTGCAGTGGTAGAGCTTCATGCCGTTCCCTGTCCCCGTTTTTTCAGAAGCCAAGCAGGCGGGCGTAGCGGTCGCGGTGGAAGCTTTCGCCGCCATAGAGCGCTTCGGCCACGCGGGCGCGCTTGAGGTAGAAGCCCGCGTCATGGGCGTCGGTCATGCCGATGCCGCCGTGCATCTGGACCATCTCGTTGGAAACGAGGTGGAAGACGTCGCCCATCTTGGCCTTGGACAGGGACACCAGCTCGGGCACGTCAGGGCTGTCGGCGTCGATGGCCTGGAGAGCCGCCTCGACGGCGCTTCGGGCCAGTTCCAGGTCGGTGAACATCTTGGCGGCGCGGTGCTGGAGGGCCTGGAAGGAGCCGATCACCTGGCCGAACTGCACCCGGACCTTGAGGTAGTCCAGGGTGGTCTCGAAGGCCTGGTTGGCGGCACCCAGCATCTCGGCCGCCAGGGCGGCTCGGACGCGGTCGAGGGTCTTTTCCAGGACGTCCCAGCCCTTGTCGACGGCGCCCAGCACGGCGTCGGCGCCCACCTCGACCTTGTCGAAGGTGATGTTGGCCGCACCGCGGCTGTCCGCCAGGGCCAGGCGCTTGCGGCTCACGCCCTTGGCGTCGGCGGGTACCAGGAACAGGGTGATCCCATCCTTGTCGCCCGACTGGCCGGAGGTGCGGGCGGAAACCACCAGCAGGTTGGCAGCCAGGCCCTCGATCACGAAGGACTTGGCACCTGAGAGGCTGTAGCCGGCACCGGACTTCGTCGCGGCCAGGGCGACCTTCTCCGGAGCGTGGTGCGCGCCTTCGTCCACCGCCAGGGCGCCGACGACAGAACCGTCAGCGATCTTCGGCAACCATTCGGACTTCTGGGCGTCGGAGCCGCCCAGGACCAGGGCCGAGGCGGCGCCCACGCCCGAGGCGATCAGGGGTGACGCGGCCAGGTTCCGGCCCAGTTCCTCGAGGATGAGGCCAATGGACAGGTAGCCGAAGGCCGAGCCGCCGTGCTCCTCGGGGATGATCACCCCGGCCCAGCCCATCTCGGCCATCTCATTCCAGGCCTTGGCGTCGTAGCCAATCTCGACGCCGGAATCGCGCATCTTGCGGAAGGCGGTGACCGGGCTCTTTTCCTGTGTCCAGCTCTTCGCGGCATCGCGGAGCATGCTCTGTTCTTCGTTCAGAACGGCCATTTCAGTTGTTCCTTAATCTCGTCGTGTCGGTGGGTGTCAGTTGTGTTGGGTGAGGTCGGGCAGGCCGAGGATGCGCTTGGAGATGATGTTGCTCTGCACCTCCTGGCTTCCACCGTAGATCGTGAAAGCCTTGCCGCCCAGCCAACCGCGGACGGCGCCGAGTTCCTCGGGCTTGAAGGTGTCGCCTTCCCAGCCCAGGCCCTGGTGGCCCATGATCTCGAGGGTGAGTTCCTGACGCAGTTGCATCCAGCTTGTCCCGGCGTTCTTCATGATCGAGGTCGCAGCGCTGGGGCCGGAATTGCCCTTGCTTTCCAGCATGGCGCGCACGGCGGTCTGCTGGAATGAACGGCCCTCGATCTCGTGCTGGACGACGCGGGTGCGCAGGTCGGGATCGGCGATCCGGCCCTGGGCATCCACGCCGACGTATTCGCGGGCCAGGTCCACCAGGGACCGGCCACCCATGCCACCGCCGCCAGCGCCCGACAGGCCGCCGCGCTCATGCTGGAGCAGACGCTTGGCGATGGTCCAGCCGCCGTTCAGCGGCCCGACCAGGTTCTTCTTGTCGGCCGTAACGTCGGTGAAGAAGGTCTCACAGAAGGGCGAGTTGCCGGCGATCAGCTTGATCGGCCGGACTTCGACGCCCGGCTGGTGCATGCTGAAGAGCACGAAGGAAATGCCTTCGTGCTTCTTGCTGGTGTCGGTGCGGACCAGGCAGAAGCACCAGTCGGCGTACTGGGCGCCGGAGGTCCAGATCTTCTGGCCGTTGATCAGGAAGTGATCACCCTTGTCCTCGGCGCGGGTCTGCAGGGCCGCAAGGTCCGAACCGGCGCCCGGCTCGGAGAAGCCCTGGCACCACTGCACGTCGCCTCGGCAGATCAGCGGCATGTGCTCCAGCTTCTGGTCCTCCGTGCCGTACTCCAGGAGGGTGGGCCCGAACATCATCACGCCCATGCCGCCGATGGGGTTGTAGGCCCCGGCGCGACCGAATTCCTGCTGGATGATCCGGGCCTCGGCCGTCCCGAGGCCGCCGCCGCCGTACTGGCTGGGCCAGGTGGGGGTGCCCCATCCCTTGGCGCCGACCGCCTTGCGCCAGGCTTCCTGGGCCTCGGACGGCTGGGTGCGCTCCTCGCGCATCATCGGGTTGGGCCGGCTCTTCAGCTCGGCGGGGAAATTGGCATCGACCCATTCGCGCACTTCCTTGCGGAAAGCTTCCGGATCACCGCCTCCAAAATCAGCCATGAAAAGTCTCCTTCAGAATAATGGGCTCAGCGTGACTGGGTGAGGTCGGGCAGGCCGAGAATACGCTTGGAAATGATGTTGTTCTGGACTTCGTTCGAGCCGCCATAGATCGAGCCGGCTTTGCCGGAAAGCCAACCGCGGACGGCGGACAGTTCGTCTGAGGCGAAGTTGCCACCTTCCCAGCCCAGGCCCTGGTGGCCCATGAACTCGAGGGTCAGCTCAGCCCGGTCCTGGGCGATCTTCATGTTGGCGTTCTTCATGATCGAGGTTGCCGCGCTCGGGCCTGCATTGCCGCGGGACTCCAGGGCTGCACGGCGGACAGTGGCCTGGAGGGCCGCCTGGTCCATCTCGTTCATGACGATGCGGGTCCGCAGGTCCGGATCCGCCAGACGGCCATGCTCGTCCTCGCCGATATAGGTCTTGGCTACCTGCCCCAGGATCACCTTCTGGCCAGGACCGCGGCGGGCGCCGTCCATGCCGCTGCGCTCATGCTGGAGCAGGCGCTTGGCCACCGACCAGCCGCCGTTCAGCGGTCCGACCAGGTCGTCCTTGGGCACCTTCACGTCGGTGATGAAGGTCTCGCAGAAGGGCGAGTTGCCGGCGATCAACTGGATCGGCCGAACCTCCACACCGGGCTGGCGCATGGAGAAGACCACGAAGGAAATGCCCTCGTGCTTCTTGGTGGTGTCGGTGCGGACCAGGCAGAAGATCATGTCGGCCCACTGGGCGCCGGAGGTCCAGATCTTCTGGCCGTTAACCAGGAAGTGGTCGCCCTTGTCTTCGGCGCGGGTCTGCAGGGCGGCGAGGTCCGAACCGGCTCCGGGCTCGGAGAAGCCCTGGCACCAGCGCACGCGGCCATTGACGATGTCGGGGATGTACTTCTGCTTCTGGGCCTCTGTCCCGTACTCGAGCAGGGTCGGGCCGAACATGCTGATGCCCATGCCGACGATGGGGTTCACGGCACCGATGGCGAGCATTTCCTGCTGCAGGGCCCGGGCCTGCTCGCGGGAGAGGCCCCCGCCGCCATACTGGGCCGGCCAGGTCGGCACGCCCCAGCCCTTGGCCCCCATGCGTTCCTTCCAGAGGCCGAAATCCCCCTTGGCGGGCTCGGGAGACATGACCATGGCCTCGAGGGCGCTGAGGTCCTTGCGCAGGGAGGCGGGGAAATTCGCCTCCAGCCATTCCCGGGCTTCGCTCCGGAAGGCGTCGATTTCGCTCTCACCAAAATCAGCCATCAGAAATACTCCATAAAAATCAGTATTTTAGACCTAATCATACCATAAGGTCACAGTTTCGCGAGTCGCTTATTTCGGGTCGGGAAGTCCAAGAACGCGCTTGGAAACGACGTTCAGGTTGATCTCTGAGGTTCCACCCTCGATGGAGTTGGCCTTGGCGCGCAGCCAGGTGCGAACGGCGGCCAGTTCGGGGGCCGAGTATCCTTCCCCCTCCCAACCCAGTCCGGCCGTTCCCAGGGACTCGACGATCAGCTCGTTCCGCTCCTGGGCGATCTTGGCGCCAGCGTACTTCATGATGGAGGTGACCGCGGATGGGCCCTGGTTGGACTTTGACTCATCGGCTGCCCGGCGCACAGTCTGCTGGAAGGCCTGGGTCTCCATCAGGTGATCGATGATCCGACGACGCAGGTCGGGGTCGGCGAGGCGGCCGTCCTCGTCCAGGCCCACATAGTCGAGCGCCGCCTCACGGACGGTGAGGGCGGTGGCCGGCGCGCCGATCGAGCCCCCGCCGAGGCCGGCGGAGATATTGTCCCGTTCGAACTGGAGGAGGCGCTTGGCCACGGTCCACCCGCCGTTCAGGGGCCCGAAGAGTTGGTCCTTGGGTGCCTTCACGTCGGTGAAGAAGGTCTCGCAGAAGGGTGAAGTGCCGTTGATCAGCTTGATCGGCCGGACCTCCACCCCAGGCGCGCGCATGTCGATGAGGACGAAGGAAATCCCCTCGTGCTTCTTGGCGGAGTCGGTGCGCACCAGGCAGAAGCACCAGTCGGCGATGTTGGCGCCTGAGGTCCAGATCTTCTGGCCGTTGATCAGCCAGTGGTCGCCCTTGTCCTCGCAGC
>JBMOEP010000182.1:0-4666 GCA_049314675.1 Phenylobacterium sp. | reverse complement strand
GGCCTCCCCTGAACTTGATCGGGGCGGCGCCAACCAGCGTCAGACCCAGCCGGTGTAATCCGCCTGACCTATATGGCTTCGGGGATGGGCTCCTGCCTCGCGGGCCTTGCCACCCCGCTTGACAGCCATCTGTCCCAGTTTATTTTTACGGCGTATATGTCAAGAAAAGAGCCTACAGAAATCTCATGGCCCTCAACCCAAAGGCCCTTACGCGTCGCCACATCTTCGCCGCCCCCGCCCTGCTGCTCGCGCCTGGGGCCTGCGCCGCTCCCACGCCGGGCCTCGAGGGCCTTCTGCCGCAGGGTCCCCACCACCCGGGTGCCGCCCTCATTGCCTATCGGGCACGTGACCAGCGCACCTTTGAGGCGGCCAGGGGTGATATTGGCCTCGACACCCCCTACTTCGCCGCCTCGACCACCAAGCTCTATGTCACCGCCATCCTGCTGCAGTTGGCCCAGGACGGCCGGATAGACCTGGACGCCCCCTTCCGGTGCCACCTCACCGGTCCCGAGACCGAACGCCTCAACACCTATGGGGGACAGGACCGGACAGACGCCATCACGCTGCGCCAGCTGATGGCCCACACCAGCGGCCTTCCCGACTTCTTCGAACCCGACAACACCCGGATTGGCCTGTTCGCCGACCTGACCCAGGGCCGCGACCGGGCGATCACCTTCGCTGAAGCCATGGAAATCACCCGCCGCCTGGGCTCCCTCGCCCCGCCCGGCGCACAGGACAAGGCGTTCTATTCCGACGCCAACTACCAGGTCCTCGGGAAGGTCATCGAATCCGTCGAGGGCGCTCGCTTTACAGAGGTCTTCCGGCGACGTCTCGCCGAACCGCTGTCGCTGCGGTCGACCTGGATCTATTCGGATCCCGAAGATGCTCGCGCCCGCCAAATGCGCTTCCGCGCAGCGGAGATGCGGATCCCGAACTACATGGCCTTCACCCAGGCCGACGGCGGCGTTGTGACCACCACGAGAGAAGCCCTGGCCTTCGTGCGCGCCTTCTTCGAGGGACGGCTCTTCGATCGCCGACGCCTCGCCGCACTCCAGGACTTCCGGCCCATGTTCTTCCCACTCGAGTACGGGACCGGGATGATGCGGTTCCAGCTGCCCGCCGCCATGACCGGATTCCGCAAGCTACCGCCGCTGATCGGCCATTCCGGCCTGTCCGGCGCCGTCATCTTCCATAGTCCCGAAAGCGGTCTCTTCCTCGCCGGAACGGTGAACCAGGTGGACCGCAGGTCAGCTGTCTTCCAGCTTCTCGCAAAGGCCGCCCTGACCCTCGAGGCCGCGGCCTGATCAGACCCCTTCGAGGTATTCGATCAGGGTCCGGCCTGGCTCCTCCGGGAAGACGCCGCGAAGGACGGTGACGGCGATCATCCGGTCGAGGCGGAAGACCCGGAAGTCCCGGCGCAGCTCGCACCAGGCGATCAGGCGCCACTCCGGAGCCTCGAAGGTCACATCCAGGGGGCGCACCCGGCGCTGGCTGACCGCGCCCCCAGCGTCCACGTAGACAAGGCGAACCCGACGGTGCCGCAGGACCGCACTTTCAAGTCGGTTTCGCCACCCGGAAGGATCCGGCGGCGTCGGCGCCCCGAAGACCAGGGCGTCCGAAGACGGGTCGTCCTGCAAGATGGCCAGGCTTCAGCCCTCCGTCCTGATCCGGACCTAGCGCACCAGATGCCACTCGGTCTGGCGGCCGGCCAGGTAGATCACCCTCTGGCCATCGAACAGGGCGCTCTGTTCCAGCTTCATCTGGACGAACTGCCCGCCCCATTCGGGGACCGGGTGGCGGACATTGCCCTCGATCGCATAGGCGGTGTTCGCATGCAGGGGCCAGTCGCCCTGGATCGCCGTCGGACCCTGATTGTCCCACATGCCGATAGTGGGTCCGGGCGCATGGCCGACGAAGCCCAGGGGATGGCTGTAGACGCTGGCCCTCAGCCCCGCCTTCCCGGCAGCTTCCAGGGTCGAGGCCAGGATGGCGTTACCGGTCCGCCCAACGGCGAAGTTCCCGGTCAGGAGATCCTGCCAGCGGTTCGCGGCCTGCAGGGCAGCGACGAGGCCCGCCGGCGGTGCGGTCTCGCCCGTGCGAAGGACGTAGCCCATCTCCTGGGTGTCCGTGCAGAGCTTGAGGTAGCAGAAGCCGACGTCGGTATGCAGGACATCCCCGCGCTGGATGACGCCCTCCTCCCCGCAGAACGCGCCATCAGCCGTGCAGGCGAAGCCGCGCCGCTGCAGGTTCACATCCGGGAAGAACCAGAGGGACAGGCCCAGGCTCTCGAAGCGGCTGCGGATGTACCAGGAGACGTCCTCTGTCCGGGTAACGCCCGGAGTGATGACCCGCTCGCTCAAGGCTTCGGAGATCACACCCCGGGCGACGGCGACGATTTGGGGATAGACCTGCGCCTCCATGGCCGTCCGGGTTTCGAACCAGCGGATGACCAGGGGTTCGGCCGGGGTCAGGCGCTGGGCATAGTCAGCGGGCAGGACCTCCAGGAGCCGGTCCCGCAGGGCGGCGGTCAGGCCGTCCGCGACGGGCCATTCCCGCGAGACGTTGATCCCGATGCGCCGGGGGTTCCGGCTGACGATGACCTCGGCCAGGGCCTTCCATTGGGCGTCGAGGTCGCCTCCGGCCCAGGCGGATGTATAGGCCCCGCCGAGGGGATAGCGGTTGACCGACAGCTTCTCGACGGACCCGTCAGCCTTGCGGAAGAAGACCAGCATGGTCGTCCGGCGGGCGGCGAAGGACGGCTGGGGGACCAGGGTGAAATAGACCGGGTCCTCGGCGTACTCGCGGTTGATCACCAGCCACATGTCCAGGCCCGACTCCGCCATCAGGCGGGGCAGTAGAGTCTCAAGCCGTTCGGCCAGGATGCGGTTCTCCGGCTCGACCCGGTCGCGCGTCGGCAGGACGGCGAGGCCGTCAGCGGAGGGGATGACCCGTCCCTGGGTCGCCTGCACCGGAGGGCTGGCGGGCGCAGCCTCGGGGCTCTCCCAGGCTAACAGAGAAAACATGAGGGCGAGGACGGGGGCGAGGTGCAGGCGCAAGGCGGGCAAGCTCCGTAAACGAAAGGATCGCAGCACACATCCCATGGAAAACTGCCCGGGCAAACCGGTCCCGGACATCAATCCCTGACGTTGAAGGGCCGGACCTCGATCACGCTCGGGACTGGCATGGGATTGGGGCAACGCTTCACCCATGCGACCGCCTCTTCGAGGTCGCGGACCTCCCAGATCCAGAAGCCGGCCACGAGTTCGCCGGCAGGGACGAAGGGACCCGAGGTGACGGTTCGGTCCATGCCATTAAAGCCCACACGGACCCCAGCCGCGGAGGGCTGGAGCCCATCCGCCAGGACCAGTATGCCCGCAGCCCGGAGTTGGTCATTGAACCGGCCCATGGCGTCCATCATGGCGGGGTCCGCCGGACCGCCCGCCTCGCTCTCCAGGGTGGCCTTCACAATCACCATCACGCGCATGCCGGGCCTCCTGCCTCCGCTTCCTCCACCCGGTCAAGAAAGGCCTGCACCGCCGACTGGAGCTGGTCGGCCGCGGGCGCCTCCAGGGGCAGGTGGGATCCGTTCGTAAGTTCAATGAAGGTCTTTTCGCCGTCGATCCGGTCGTAGACCTCAAGGCTGAGGGCGGTCGGCGTCCAGGCGTCCGCGCCGGGATGCACCAGGAGAAGTGGACACCCAAGGGTCACGCGCCCGAGCTTCTGTGCGTGCAGGGTCCGGAAGAAACGCGCCGGAATCCTTGCCTGCCCCAGGCCCGGGTCTTCCTCGAAATAGGCCTGCAGGGGCGGGCTCGAAGTCATGGTCTTCATCGGCGCCAACCAGTTCAGCGGCAGGGCTACCTCGTCGAGTAGCCAGGGGGCATGCTCAAAGCCCACCAGGGAAGCCGCCGCAAGCCAGGGCCACCTGGCGACACGGATGAAGGTACGGGGATCGCCCATGTCGACCAGGGTCGTCGCGATCACGCCCTTCACACCGGGCGACAATGCAGCAGCCTGGACCGCCGTCAGGCCACCCACCGATGCGCCCAACAGCACCACCGGGCCAGTTTGCAGGTCGGCAAGCGCCGCCACCACCCGTGGCCATTCCGCATAATCCCAGGCGAATGTTCCTGCCGGCCGGGTCAGGCCATAGCCAGGAAGGTCCGGAGCCAACACCTTCCAACCCTGCCTGGAGGCCGCCTGTGCCAGGGGCGCCAGGATCCGTCCGTTTCCGCCCGCGCCGTGGACCAGGATGAGCACGCCCTTCTCAGGTCCATCCGGCTTCCATTGATCAAGATGCAGGTCGTGGCCGCGGAGCGGCAGACGGATCTCTTCGGGTGCCTCGGGAACCTCGATGTCGAACTCAGACGCCAGAAGGCGGCGATACCGAACCCACCCTTGCGACCCGCGATAGCTCTCCACCCCAGCCAGCTCCTTTGCGATCGCCCGCCCGGGCGCGTCAGCCGCCTGTACGACGCTTACCTCCCAGAGACTGGGCCTGAAATTGGGGCCTGACTGGGCCAGGGCGGGTGTGCCCGAAAGCGCGATGGCTGCAGCGACTGCGGCGGCACAGAACAGACGGGTGGTTGCACGGATCATCGGCATCTCCGTGGGCGAATTCTCATGCACAACGGTCACTGGGTACGGCGGGCGTCGAAGCCTGCTTGAT
>JBMOEP010000181.1:0-4685 GCA_049314675.1 Phenylobacterium sp. | reverse complement strand
TCCGCGGCGGACCGGGCTGCCCTGAGGAAGATGACTGCCGCAGGGGCGACCGAGAGCAGGCCCGCTGCCGTCCAGAAAACGACCATGGGCGCCGTTTAGCTGGTTTGGCGCGGAAGGGCGAGGGGTCCCGTGGCGTCAGGACAAGGCGCGCGGCAGGTCCACCTGGGCGCGCAGGCCGCCAAGGGGAGACTCGGAGAGTTGCAGGTCGCCGCCGTAGGCGCGGGCGAGGTCCCTGACGATGCTGAGGCCCAGACCTGAACCGGGGGCCGACTCGTCCAGGCGCGCGCCCCGGGCCATGGCAGCCTCTCGTTCCGCCGGTGCCAGACCCGGCCCGTCATCGTCGATGGTCAGGAAGAGCCTGTCGGGCCCCACAGCCTCTGCGACGACCCGAACGCGGCTTCGGCCCCACTTGCAGGCGTTCTCGAGGAGGTTCCCCGCCATCTCGAGCAAGTCCTGGCGCTCGCCCAGGAAAACGAGCTCCTCAGGGGCGTCCCAGTCGATCCTGGGCCCCTTCCCCGCGTACAGCCGGCCAAGCGTACGCGCGATCTCGTCGAGCACGGCCGCCACCCCGGTGGACTGGCCCGCCCCGGCATGCCGGGCGGCAGCCCGGGCCCGGCGGAGGTGGTGATCCACCTGCCTCACCATGACCCCGGCCTGCTGCGACACCATGTCGGCCAGAGCGCCCGTCTCCCGGGAGGCGGCGGTGGTCAGCACCGCGAGGGGCGTCTTGAGGGCATGGGCGAGGTTGCCGACATGGGCACGCTGGCGCTCCAGGGTGTCGCGGTTGTGGCGCATCAGGGCGTTGAGTTGGTCCGCCAGGGGGCGCAACTCGCGCGGATAGGTCCTGAGGAGGCTTTCCGCACGCCCCGACCGGAGGTCCGCGACCTCGTCGCTGAGGGCGAAGAGCGGCCTCAGCCCCAGCCTGACCTGGACCACCACCGCCGCAACCAATCCCGCCGCCAAAAGGACGAAGACCACCGAGGTCGCGGCGAAGAATCCCCTCACGTCCGCATCGACGGGACGCCGGTCCTCGGCCGCCAGGACGATCACCGGCGCCGGATCGCCGGGCAGGACCAGCCGCGTGGCGCGGACCCGGAGTTTCTGGCCCGAGGGCCCGGGAACCTCGTAACTGACCGTGCCGGCGGGTTGGGCCTCCAGCCGCTGGGCCAGACCGGCCGGTGTCGACAGCTCGACGTCCCAGAGGGACCGGGACCGGGCGAGCACGGTGCCGACGCCGCCGGTCGTGGGCCTCAGGACCTGCCAGTAGCGACCCGAATAGACCCTTAGGGTCCGCAGGTCGCCGAGGTCGCGGACCGTGAGCGCTTCGCCGGCGGCGGGCTGGGCGGCGGCGGCGAGGCTATCCGTCAGGTCTGCAAGGCCCTGGTCGAAACGGCGCAGGGCGGCCTGTTCGAAAAGCAGGCCGAGCAGAAGGGTCGCCGCAGCCAGGACGGCCGTCAGCCCGACGGCGGCCAGAAGGACCAGCCTTCGGACCAGGGAGGGGCCGGGGGATGCGGTCACGCCGGCTCAGGTCCCGGGGGGGCGCCCAGCCTGTAGCCGAGGCCCCTCTGGGTGAGGATCCGGTCGGCCCCGATTTTCCGTCGCAGCCGGGCGATGATCACCTCCATGGTGTTGGAGTCCCGGTCGAAATCCTGATCGTAGAGATGCTCGGTCAGTTCGGTCCGGCTGATCACCCGCCCCGCGTGCATTATGAGGTAGTGCAGGAGACGGTACTCCAGCGAGGTCAGGCGAACCGGCTCGCCCGCCAGGGTGACGGAGGCCGCGCCGGGATCGAGGACCAGGTCGCCGCTGGACAGGCTGGCCGTCGCCCGACCTGCCGCCCGCCGCAGGAGCGCCCGAAGCCGGGCCAGCAGCTCGGCAGTGTTGAAGGGCTTGGTCAGGTAGTCATCACCGCCGGCGTCGAAGCCCGCGACCTTCTCGGCCCACCCGTCCCGGGCGGTGAGGATGAGGACCGGGGTTGAGACCCCCGCCGACCGCCAGCGCCGCAGAACAGAAACGCCGTCGACCACCGGCAGGCCCAGGTCCAGCACCACGATGTCGTAGGGTTCGGTTTCCCCCAGGAACCCCGCCTCTCCGCCATCGGCGGCCAGGTCGACGGCGTATCCCGCCTCCGCCAGGGCGAACTTGAGGCTGCGGGCCAGGTCGGGGTCGTCCTCGGCAAGCAGGAGGCGCACGGGGTCAGCCTCCCCGCTGTTCAAGAATTCGGCCCGTCCGGGCGTCGGCCACGAAGACAACCACCCGGTTGTCTGAGGTGCGCCAGGTGATCAGGTAGACGGGTCGGCCGTCGACGGTCTCGCCGAAGCGGGTGTCCAGCTGTTCGCCCGGGGTCCGTGCAGCGATGGTGGCCAGGACCTGGGACAGGGGGGCCAGGCTTCCCTCACGCACGGCATCCCGCGCCCGGTCCTGGTCGGGCCGGCGCGTCTGGGCCGTCGAAGGTCCGGACGCCCCGGCCAGCAATACTGCAGCCAGCAAGGCCGCCGCCCGGGCGCAAACGTTCGGAAAGGTCCGGCTCATGGGGCGACCCTGTAACGGATCGCATGAACGTCGGCTGAACCGCCGCCCTCAACGGCGCCGGGGCGCATAGGGCCGGTCCTCTCGCCAGCGTGTGGCGAAGGCCTCGAGCTGGGGATCCGGGGCGTCAGGAAGCATGAGCTGAATGCGGGCAATGAGGTCGCCCCTTCCGCCGCGACCGTCGGCAAGCCCCTTGCCCTTGAGCCGAAGGGACTGTCCCGAATTCGCGCCCTTGGGCACCGATAGGCTGACGGGCCCGTCTGGCGTCGGGGCCTGGACCCGCCCGCCGAGCACAGCGTCCGGGATGGAGACCGGCAGGTCCATCACGAGCTGCTCACCTTCCTTGCGGTAGACGGGATGAGGCCGGATCACGAGTTCGATCAGGGCGTCGCCCTTGCCGCCGCGCCCCGGCTCGCCGTGCCCCCTCAGACGAAGGGTCTGGCCATCGCCAGCGCCCGCGGGAATGGTGACGTCCAGGGTGCGACCGTCCTGGAATGAGATGCGCTTCTTGCCGCCAAGTATGGCCTCCTCGAGGTCGACCTCCAGGCGCGCGCGGACATCCGATCCGCGAGCGGAGAACCCAGGGCCAGGGCCCGCCTCGCCACGGGCGCCCGCACGGCCACCGCGGCGACCAAACATTTCGCCCAGGATGTCGCTGAATTCGGCGGACTCGAATCCGCCGCCACCGAAGCCCGGCCCCTGGCCGCCACCCTGGCCGCCCGGGAAGCCCCGGAAGACCTCGCGGCCATCGGCGTCGATCTCGCCAGCGTCGAACTTGCGGCGCTTGTCGACGTCCCCGAGAAGGTCAAAGGCCCCGCTGACCTGCTTGAATCGCTCTTCAGAGGCCTTGTCGCCAGGATTGGCATCCGGGTGATGCTTCTTGGCCAGTTTCCGGAAGGCCTTGCGGATGTCATCGGCCCCGGCGCTGCGCGGAACGCCGAGCACCTCGTAGGGATCTCGCGCCACGGGGGTCACCTCAGCTGGGAAAACAAACCGGCTTCTGAGTTAGGGTCCGACGTCAGGTCCGCAAGAGCAAGTGTTGCAAAACCGCAACGCTCAGCAAGATCGACTGCCTCAGGTGTCCAGGCCGCGTTCGGCCAGGAGGTCGGGCGCGGCGTGGTCGACCATGTCGTCCTCGTGCTCGAGTTCGGACTCCGAGATCGTCTGTCCCCGCACCGATACGCCCGCACGGTGCACGCTTTCCGGATCGCCGCTGATCAAAGGATGCCAGTCGGCGAGCCCCCGCCCTTCATGGAGGCGACGATAGGCACAGGACTTCGGCATCCACCCGAGCCTGGGGATGAGGGCCGGAGTCAGGGAGATGCAGTCAGGCACCTCTCGCTTGCGGCCGGGATAGTTCGAGCAGCTGCAGGTTGCGGCATCGAGCAGGCGGCAATGCACCCGGGTCGGGATGACCTCGCCGCTGTCCACGTCCTCGAAGCGGATCAGGCAGCAGAGGCCACAGCCATCGCAGAGGCTTTCCCACTCTTCGCGGGTCATGCGCTCAAGGGGGGTGGTCTCCCAGAAGGGACGCGTCATGGGGTCTGTCTAGCCGGGAGGCGAGGGCGGCGCCACCCCGCGGTCCAGCGGGGCTTGGACGATGGGGCAACGGGGGTTAAGGGGGCGCGATGAAGCCACCGGTCCTCGCTCTCAGGCAGGTCCGTCTCGCAGACGGGCCACGCATGCTGTTCGACGGGGTCGACCTCGCCCTCGACCCCCGCTGCCGTGCCTGCCTGGTTGGCCGGAACGGGGCGGGGAAGACCACCCTGCTCAGAATCCTGGCCGGCGAGGTCGGGGTCGATGACGGCGAGAAGACCCAGGTTCCTGGCCTGCGCATAGCCTGGGTCCCCCAAGAGCCGGTGATTACGGGCCCGACCGTCCTCGACCACCTGATCGCCGCCGGCGCCGCACCGCACGAAGCCGAGGCCGCCCTGCAGACCTTCGGCCTGTCTCCCTCCAAGCCCTCCGAAGGCCTGTCTGGCGGCGAGGTCCGGCGGGCGGCCCTGGCGGCGGCCTTCGCCCGGGACGCCGACGTCCTGCTGCTGGACGAGCCGACCAATCACCTCGACATCCCCGCCATCGCCACGCTCGAAGGGGAGATTGCGTCCAGCCGGGCGGCGATCCTGCTGGTCAGCCACGACCGGGCCTTTCTGGAG
>JBMOEP010000180.1:0-4704 GCA_049314675.1 Phenylobacterium sp. | reverse complement strand
ACCGGGCGGCCGAGGCGGTGGCGGGCTGGGTTCGGCAATAGAAGCGTTCAATGACGTGAGGGCACCGGGAGGCGGTTAGGCATCACTCCGCACCACGAGGGCACGGACGATCCCATCGGCCGCTACGAGCGCACCCTGGTGGGCGTCGGCGAGCCCCTGCGTGAGCACTTCTACCACCGCAATTTCGAGGCCCTGTTCGCCGATCGTATTTGGTGGTGATGGGCCTCAGCCTGAACGAGATCAGCGTCATCAGGCGCTAGATCCTGTTCCGATATGACAGGGCGAGAGAATTTTCATCAAGCCGTATGCAGGATGGCGAACAGAAACCCCGCTGCGCCGATGGCGCATCTTTCATTTGACGATACGGTAGGTAGACTCGGGAGTGCTCGCGTATTCATCCTTCGATCACGGGTTGCGCTCGGCCGATACGGTCGGGGCTTGAAAGGCGGACATCATCGAAGGCCGCAGGAAGGACATCCACATGACCTGCGATACCGGGATCCGGCCGAGAAGGTTTGACGCGCGAACGGGGCGCGCGCCCTTCAGCGACCCTGTGGCCTATCCGAACGGGGCACCTGCCGGTGTGCGGTCTGGTCGGGTCCTGGGGCAGAGACGTTGACTGCGGTGGAGGCGGGCGTCTCCCACCGGGTTCTGCCGAAGCGGATAAAGGCCTTCTACGGGGCCGGGGCGTTCGCCAATGGCGCCTACGGGACCCTGGGTGGTCTGGCGATGTTCTTCTACAATCAGGTCGTGGGCGTTCCGGCCGCCACAGTCGCGGCCGCCATTTCAATCGTGGTCCTGACGGACGCCTTCTGGGACGTGATGATCGGCCATACCTCCGATCAGGTCCGGTCGAAGCTCGGCCGGCGCCACCCGTTCATTCTGGCGGCACTACTGGTCTTGCCGGTGGCGATCTACCTCCGTTGGCACCCCCCTGTCGGTTGGGCACCGGAGCACATGTTCTACTACATCGCCGGGACGGGCCTGCTGCTGAACCTGATCTGGAGTTTCTACGAGATACCCGCCTCAGCGCTCGCGGCTGAACTGGCGCCGGATTACGATGATCGAACGGTCCTGCTGAGCTGGCGCTGGGTATTGTCGGCGCTGGGCACCGCGACCGCCACCACCCTGATCTACGGTGTGTACCTGCGCTCGACCCCCCAGCATCCCGTCGGCCAGCTGAATGCCGATGGCTATGGCCCGCTGTCGCTCGCGATCACCGCCGTCGTGGTGACCGCAGGCCTGGTGATGGCGCTGGGGACCTGGCGACGGATCGCCACCCTTTATCAACCGCAAGCGCGAACCGCATTCGACCTTGGAAGTCAGTTCAGGAATTTCACCGGTGTCGTGAAGAACCGAAACTTCCTCGTGGCCATGGCGTCCGGAATCGTCTCGGGCCTGTCGTCCGGAATCGCCGGTGGGTTCGACCTCTATTTCAAGACCTTCCTGTGGGAGTTGAAGCCGCAGGACCTTCTCTTCCTGGGACTGCTCGGCCTGCCGTTCCAGTTTTTCGGCGCTGCCGTGGCGCCCTTCCTGGCCAAGCGATGGACGAAACGGCGCGCGATGATGACGCTGTTCTTCGTCAGCATCGTTTTCGCCCAGGGCCCCATCCTCCTGAAGCTGCTCGGCATCCTGGACCTCAATGGATCGCCCATGCTCCTCTGGGTGCTTGGCAGCACCATGCTCGTCTCGGGCGTGGCGTCGATCGGCGGCTACGTCATCATGTCCTCGATGGTCATAGACATCGTGGAGGACGTACAGGTGAAGACAGGCCATCGCTCCGAAGCCCTGATCGCGACAGCCGACACCTTTCCCCAGAAGCTGGTGGCCTCCGCCAGCGCCCTGATACCCGGCCTTATCCTGACCTACGTCGCCTTTCCCAAGCAGGCGAAGCCGGGGCCCGAGGCGATGGCCCTGATCACCCAGGCCGGATGGATCTACCTGCCGATTGTCACCCTGTTTTCAGCGGGCTCGGTTGCCATCCTGGCGCTGTACCGGCTTGAAAAGAGCGACCACGAACGCAACCTTGCGGCCCTTGGCCGCTAGATCCTGTTCCGATTAGTGGGAACCGGTTATCGGATCGAAACAGGATCTAACTTTATGGGCTTGGATCCTGCTCCCTTCAGACCCCGAGGGACTTCACCGTCGGCGCGGGCGGGCAGGGCCGCGACTTGAGGTTCAGGTCAAGGTAGATGCCCCAGGCGAAGAGGGTGCTGAGCAGGAGGCAGGAGGCGATCACGCCGCTGCCGAGGACCAGCATCAGCCGCCCCGGGTTCGCCGAGGAGAGGGGGTCAGGCGGGATCAAGGGACACCTCTGTTGTCTGAAGGCTAAGGAAGCGGGCGTAAGGTCCGCCGGCGCGCACGAGGTCTTCATGACGGCCGGTCTCACGAATGCGACCGTCCTCAAGGAAGACGATCTGGTCGGCGGCCCGGATGGTGGAGAGCCGGTGGGCGACCACCACCACAGCACGGTCACGCCGCGCCTGCAGGAGGTCGGCGGCAAGCCGCCGCTCCGTATCGGGATCAAGGGCTGCGGTGGGCTCGTCGAGAACGATCACCGGCCGCTGGGAGACCAGGGCGCGGGCGATGGCCACCCTCTGCTTCTGGCCGAGGCTGAGCCGGGATCCCGACCGCCCGACGCGGGTCGCAAACCCCTCGGGCAGGGTGTCGATGAAGTCGAGGATTCCGGCAAGCGAAGCCGCTTCGCGGACCTCGGCGTCGGTCGCCTCGGGCCGGGACATGCGGATGTTCTCTGCCAGGCTGACGTCGAAGAGACTGGCCTCCTGGAAGACGAAGGCGGTCTGGCGGCGCAGCCTGTCCAAGGCGTCGGGCCCCACAGGCTCGCCGTCCACCAGCAGGCGGCCTTTGGTGGGGGTTAGAAGGCCCGGGAGGAGGAAGGCGAGGGTCGTCTTGCCCGCGCCGCTGGGCCCCACGATGGCGGTCATCTCGCCCACGCGGATGTCGAGCCGGACATCCTGTAGGGTCAGCTTTCCACCAGGATAGGCATAGCTCACCCCGTCCAGGGTCAGGCTCGTGCGGAGGGGCGGCAGAGCCGGGCCGGGACCGGGGCCCGGCTCGATGGGACTTTCGAGCACATCGAAGACCCGCCCCATGCCCGCCAGATATTGCTGCAGGGTCAGCCAGAGCTTGCCCAGGTAGTCCGCCGACGCGGCGATGGCGCCGTAATAGCCCCAGATCACCACCCAGTCGCCGGGCGCCAGCCGGCCTGCGATGAAGGCCGGTGCGGCGAACCAGAGGACCGCGAAGATCATGGAGGCGCCCACGAAGGTCGTGGTGAAGCTGCCCAGGATGGCGACCATGGCCGCCTGCCGGAACCGCTTAAACGCGAGGGTGCTGGCCCGGGCGAACCGGGTCTCGGCGTCCGCGTCGGAAGATAGGGCCTGGACCGCCAGGATGTTGGTCGCCTGCTCCTCGATCACGGCGGTGAGGGCCGCGCCGGCCTCGCGTTCCCGGGTTGCGTAGCGCCGCACCAGGGCCGCGAAGACAAGGGTGAGGATGAAGTTCAGCGGCGCCACGGCCAGGGCGCACCAGACCACCAAGGGCTCGTTCCGGAAGACCAGGAACATCAGCAGGATCGTGGTCGTCAGATTCACCAGGGAGGTCGCCGGGCCGATCCACAGGTTGAAGACCACCCCGGTCGCCGTGGGCGAATCATAGAGGGTGCTGAAGACCGTCCCGCCCACGGCCCGTCCGGAATGAAGGTGCAGGGGCTGGGCCAGGTAGCGGGCGAATAGCGAGGCGCGCAGCCTGTGGTTCAGCTTGTGGACGGCGAAGAGCTGCCAGCGGGCCTCAAACAGGCCATAGGCGCCGCCGAGCAGGGAATTCATGGCGTTGGCGGAATTCTCGGAGCGGGAGGCGCTGTCCTGGCCCTCGGCGAGATATCCGCTGGCGGACGTCCTCTGGCCGGCTTCAGTGCCGAAGGCACCGACCATCACCAGCATCAGGAGCAGCAGGGGGCCCATGACCGCGACGGTCTGGGCGGCGCCCAGCCCCTCGGTCAGGGCCAGGATCGGACGGAAGAAGAAGGGGGCCGTCGCGCCGGTCGGCGCCGGCTGGTCGCCCAGGACGATCCGGTCGAGGATGACCTTGGCCGGCCAGGGAAGGACCAGGATCCAGAAGATGCTGCTCATCTGCAACAGGGCGTTGACGGCCAGCTGGAACCGCAGGGGCCAGGCATAGGCGAGGGCCTGGGCCGCGACCCTGAGGGGCGAGCTGGATACGGGACCGGTCACGCTGCGTCCTCCCGGCCTGCCGAGGACAACAAGCGGCTATAGGCGCCGCCGGCTCCGGCAAGGTCATCGGGTCGACCCGACTCCACCACCCGGCCAGCGTCCAGAATGACGACCTGGTCGGCGCAGGCGGCCGTGGACATCCGGTGGGTGATGATGACCACCGTGCGGTCCTTCGCCCAGGCCTTGAGGTTGTCGACCAGGGTCCGCTCGGTGGCGGGATCGAGGGAGGCCGTGGGCTCATCGAGGACCAGGATGCGCGGATGGCGGTACAAAGCCTTCGCAATACAGAGCAATTGCTGCTGGCTCGTGGAAAGCCTGCGCACTGTCTCCTCGGGTCTTATGTCCAGGCCGACCCGCTCGAGAGCCTCGGCCGCCAGTCGCATCATGGCCTTCCAGTCAACAAACAAGGGGATGCGGGTCAGCGGCAGATTGCCGACAAAGATGTTTTCTC
>JBMOEP010000179.1:0-4724 GCA_049314675.1 Phenylobacterium sp. | reverse complement strand
CGCGTCAGGGTCGGTGATGGCGTAGACCACCAGCACCTTGGCCCAGCGGGCATTGGTCGAATACCACTTCTCCCCATTGATCACCCACTCGTTGCCGTCCAGCACCGCCCGGGTGCGGAAGGTCAGGGGATCAGAGCCGCCGGTGGGCTCGGACATGGAGAAGGCCGAGCGGATCTCGCCGTTCAGGAGCGGCCAGAGATACTGCTCCTTCTGCTTGTCCGTGCCGTAGTGGGCGATGATCTCGGCATTGCCGGTATCCGGCGCCTGGCAGCCGAAGATGGTGGGGGCCAAGCCGTTGCGGCCCAGCTTCTCGTTCATCAGGCCCAGCTTCAGCTGGCCATAGCCCTGGCCGCCGAGTTCCGGACCGAGGTGACAGGCCCACAGGCCCTGGGCCCTTACCTTGTCCTGCATGGGCTTGATGAACTTCTCCCGGCCCAGGGGGCCATGGGCGGCCATGCCCAGGTGGCTGAGGGGTTCGACCTCCTCGCGCATGAAGTCCTCGATCCAGTCGAGCTTCTTTTGGAATTCAGGATCGGTCTCGAAGTCCCAGGCCATGTCGTTCCTCCCATGCGCCGTTGTGCGGCTTGGTCTTTCACCAACTATCGGACCGAAGGGCCGGTTGTGCAACGCCAGCCTTTGCGAATTGGGGCCCGGTACCGCAAGGTCGCGCAGACTCCAAAGGCAAGGAAACACCATGACCCGCCCGCAAGCCCTCGGCTTCTCCCCCGCCCGCCTGGCCCACATCGACAGGTTCCTTGAGGAAAAGTACCTGGCGACCGGGCGGTTGCCGTTCGCCCATCTCCAGGTTTTCAGGGGCGGCGACCTCGTCCACGAGACTGTCCAGGGCCTGGCCGACCGCGAGCGCGGCCGCGCCGCCACCCGCGACGACGTGCACCGCATCTATTCCATGACCAAGCCGATCACGAGCCTGGCCTTCATGATGCTGGTCGAGGCGGGCAAGGTCGCCCTGGACGACCCGGTGTCGCGGTTCATCCCGGAATGGAAGGACCTGGCGGTCTTCTCGGCCGGGACCGGACCCTACCTGACCACGCCGGCCGCACGGCCCATGCAGATGGTCGACCTGCTGCGCCACACCGCGGGCCTGACCTACGGCTTCCAGACCCGGACGAACGTGGATGCGGCCTACCGCAGGCTGAAGATCGCCGACGCCCACGGGCCGCTCGACATGCAGGGCTTCGTCGACGCCCTTGCCCGCCTGCCCCTGGAGTTCTCGCCGGGCGAGGCCTGGAACTATTCCGTCGCCACCGACGTCCTCGGTGTGCTGGTCGAGAGGATCTCCGGCCAGGCCTTCGAGGCCTTCCTGAAGTCCCGGATCCTGGATCCCCTCGGCATGGGAGAGACCGGATTCGCCGTTCGCGCCGACCAGGCTGACCGGTTCTCGGCCTGCTACACGCCCACGCCGGAAGGCGGCCTGACCCTGCAGGATGATCCCCGCACCAGCGCCTACCTGACACCGCCCAGCTTCCACTCCGGCGGGGGCGGGCTGGTCTCCACGGCGGACGACTACATGAAGTTCTGCCGCATGCTGGTGAACCACGGCGAGCTGGGCGGCCATCGCCTGGTCGCCCCGGCCACCCTCCGGCTGATGGCCTCGAACCACCTGCCCGGCGGGCAGGACCTGACCATGCTGTCGCGCTCGCTCTTCTCGGAGGCCACCAACGCCGGCGTGGGGTTCGGCCTCGGCTTCGCCGTCACCTTCGACCCGGTGCGGGCCATGCTGACCTCGAGCCCCGGCGAGTACTATTGGGGCGGTGCCGCCTCCACCGCCTTCTGGATCGATCCGGTCAAGGACGTGGCGGTCGTCTTCATGACCCAGCTCATGGGGTCATCGACCTATCCCATCCGCCGGGAGCTCAGGACCCTGGTCTACTCCGCCCTGATGGAGCCCTGAGGCCAGCTCAGGGCGTATCCACCCGCGGCGGCGAGGCGACGACCGCCGCAGGCCCCTCGCCCTGCGTCGGCGCGAAGGCGGCCAGCAGGCTAGAATTGCGCCAGTCGCCCCACCGGTACCAGGCCAGGGCCAGCAGGGCCGAGGCGATGGAGCCGATCGGAAAGCTGATCCAGACCGCGTCGGCCCCGAGCCAGGGCGCGAGCAGGGTCGCCACGGGAATCCGAATCCCCCACATGGCAATGATCATGGCGATCAGGGGCGGCCAGACCGATCCGGTCGCCCGGACGATGCCCGACAGGATGAAACTCATGCCGAAGGGGATGAAGCCCCACAGCACGAAGAAGTTGATGTGCTGGGCAATGGCGATGGAGGGACTGCCCTCCGGCAGGAAGAGGCGGGGCGCCAGGGGGCCCGCGGCGTAGATCAGCAGGATCGGAAGGGCGCTGAGCAGGGCGGTGTAGCCGATCCCCGTGCGGGCGATCTGGTCGAGCCGGTCCATCCGTCCGGCACCGACGTTCTGGGCCGCCATGGACGAGACGGACATGCCCAGGGCCATGGCCGGCATCTGGACATAGGCCCACATCTGCATGGCCACGCCGTAGGCCGCCGCCGTGGTCGACCCATAGCTGTTGACGAAGCTGGTCATGGTCAGGGCGGCAAAGGACATGATGAACATCTGCAGGCCCATGGGCAGGCCCTTGAAGACCAGGCTTCGGATGATGGCCGGGTCCGGGATCAGATAGTGGAGCTCGCCCCGCCTCGGGATCAGGATGGAATCCCGGCGCTGCAGCCAGAGGATGATCGAGGCCAGGGTGATCCCCTGGCAGATCAGGGTGGCCGAGGCCGATCCGGCTATGCCCATCTTCGGGAAGGGTCCGAAGCCCGTGATCAGCAGGGGGTTGAGGATCACCTCCATGGAGATGGCCATCAGGGCGAAGAAGAAGGGTGTCCGCGAGTCCCCGGTTCCCCTTTGCGCCATCTGCACGAAGGAAAAGAAGTACATGATGGGGATCGCCATGAAGATGACCTGCAGGTAGGTCGTGGCGTCTGCCCGGGCGTCCGCCGGGGTGCCCATGGCCGCCAGTATGCCCGGCGTGGCCAGGAACCCGGTGAGCCCGACGAGCAGGGAGATGACCAGGAAGAAGATGATGCAGGTGCCCACGACCCGCTTGGCGAGGTCGCGGTTGCCCGACCCGATCGCCTGCCCGATCAGCAGGTTGGCGGACATGGAGACCCCGAACATGGCCCCCATCATCAGGAAGAAGACCTGGTTGGCATTGGTGGTCGCCGTCAGGGCGGCCGGGCCCAGGACATGGCTGACCCAGAAGGCGTTGGACGTGCCGCTCAGCGACTGAAGGATGTTTGTGCCGAGGACCGGAAGGGCGAAGGCCACCAGGGTCGGACCGATGGGCCCCGTCGTCAGGTCGGGCATTCCCGGGCGCCGCCCGGGACCGAAGCCTCCCGGCCCGGGCCCACCGCCTGGCCCCCCGGGACCCCCTGGACCCCCTGGACCCCTGGGCGGGCCGCCGCCAAAACTGCCTGAGGGGCCTTCTCGTCTGACGACCGCCGCCTCCATGCCCTGATCTTCCCTGATCTGTGGCCATGTCTCCCGCCGGGAGGCTGCGACCGGGACCATCCCGCGGCGGGGCGACCCTTGTTGAGTCGCCACCCTAGGCCCGCGAGTCTGCAGGCTCAACCCGCCGGCCGGATTCCCTTGGCCGGCGAACACCGCTAGGGAAGGCCCTGAGGCGCACAGCAACGGGTCAGCAGATGAAACTCATCGTCACGGGCGGCGCAGGATTCATCGGCTCAGCCGTGGTCCGCCGGGCGGTCGGCGAAGGCCGCCAGGTGGTGAACCTCGACACCCTCACCTACTCCGCCAGCCTGGACAATGTGGCCTCGGTCGCTGCCTCGGCGGACTATGCCTTCGAGCGGGCCGACATCTGCGACGCCGCCGCCGTCGCCGCCATCTTCGAGCGCCACCAGCCGGACGCCCTGATGCATCTGGCCGCCGAAAGCCACAATGACCGGGCCATCGACGGGCCCATCGACTTCGTGCGCACCAATGTCCTGGGAACGGCGGTCCTCCTGGAGGCGGCGCGGCTTTACTGGTCCACCCTGCCCCCGGGCCGGCGCGAGGCCTTCCGTTTCCACCATGTCTCGACGGACGAGGTCTTCGGGGCCCTGGGCGAGTCCGGCGCCTTCAGCGAGGCCACGCCCTACGACCCCAACTCGCCCTACTCCGCCTCAAAGGCCGGCGCCGACCACCTGGTGCAGGCCTGGGGCCGGACCTACGGCCTGCCGGTGGTGATCACCAACTGCGCCAACAATTACGGCCCCTTCCAGTTCCCGGAAAAGCTCATCCCGACGGTGGTGGTGCGGGCCCTGGAGGGCAAGACCATCCCGGTCTATGGCGACGGGCGGCAGGTGCGCGACTGGCTGCACGTGGACGACCACGCCGAGGCCCTGCTCACCGTGCTGGACCGCGGCCGGCTGGGCGAGACCTACTGCATCGGCGGCGACTCCACCCGCCGCAATATCGAGGTCGTGCGCATGCTCTGCGAGGCCCTGGACCGCCATGCCCCGGCCAACACCCCGCACGCCGACAAGATCACCTTCGTCACCGACCGGCCGGGCCACGACTTCCGCTATGCGATCGACGCCTCGAAGATCCGCGACGAGCTGGGCTGGACCCCGCGCACGCCGGTCCCCCAGGGCCTGGACGAGACCGTGCGCTGGTACGTGGAGAACCAGGGCTGGTGGCAGGCCATCCGCGACCGCGGCTTTGCCTCCGAACGCCAGGGCCTGTCAG
>JBMOEP010000178.1:0-4730 GCA_049314675.1 Phenylobacterium sp. | reverse complement strand
TGGGAGGCCCCCGTCGCCGAGTCCGCTACGGATGCCCGATCTTGAACCGCCGGGCGCTTGTGGTGGCGCTCTTCGTCTCTGCCCCCCTCAACCTCTTCCTGGTCGGCCTGATCGCCGGGGGGTGGCGTCAGTTGCGCGCAGACCCAGACCCAGGTCTCGAGGCCGCTTCCGTGGACCCTCAGGGCCCTGAGCCCCGGATCCCGCCGGCCGGACTCTCAGGGCTGGAAACCCTCCCGGCCGAAGCCGCGCCACCTGCGCCGTCCGTCCCGGCGGTTCGCAGGGATGAACTCAGGCCCGGGCCGCGACCCCAGGGCCGGGAGGTGGCGTCGCCGCCCCCGCCGCCCTTCAGGGATCCATCCCCGCCTCGGGGCCCGGAGGCCGGCGGGCGACCGCCAGTCGCCAGTCCGCTGATGCGGGCCAGCCGAGACCTGCCCGAGCCCCAGCGCCAGGAATTCCGGGCCCTCCTGCAGGCGCAGAGTGAAGCGGTACGTCCCGACCTGCATGGGGCTCGCCGGGAACGGGTCAGGGCCTGGGACGCCCTGGCAAGGGGTGAAGCGTCAGCGGATGAGACAAGCCGCAGGCTGGAGGCCGCCCGCCTTCGCGAACTCGCAGCCCGCAGCCAGATCGAGGAGGCGGTGACGGCCTGGGCCGCCCGCCAGTCGCCCGAAGTCCGGGCCCAGGTGGCCGCAGCCCTTGCGCAGGACGCCATGCCAGCCGACGGTCGTCCGCTCAGGCCTCAGGGGCTGCCGCTGCGTCCCGCCCCGCCAAGGCAAGACTGAAGCTGACCCGGGTGCCCTGGCCGGGGGCGCTCTCGATGGTCAGGTTCGAGCCATGTAATTCGACGAAGGCCTTGGAGAGGGCCAGCCCCAACCCCGTTCCCTGGGTGGTCTTGGACTGCTGGGTCTCGACCTGCTCGAAGGGGACGGCCAGGCGGTGAAGGTCTTCAGCGTCGATTCCAATGCCGGTATCCTCAACCGACAGGCGGACGCCGTCATCTTCCTGCTCGGCCCGCACGCAGACGCGGCCGCCAGAGGGGGTGAACTTTATCGAGTTCGACATCAGGTTGAGCAGGATCTGCTTAAGCGCCCGGGGGTCGGCCAGGACCTCAGGCAGGTCATCATCGATATCGGCGAACAGCATGAGACCTGAGGTCTCGGCCCGGTTCCGCACAAGGCGGAAGGCCTCTTCGACGAGCGGGCTGACGGCCACCGGCTCCCGATAGAGCGCCATCTTGCCCGCCTCGATCTTGGACATGTCGAGCACGTCATTGATCAGGGCCAGGAGGTGTTGGCCCGAGCTCATTATGTCCGTGACATAGCCACGGTACTGTTTTGCGCCGACCGGCCCGAACAGTTCCTGGCCCATGATCTCCGAGAACCCGATGATGGCGTTCAGTGGCGTCCGCAGTTCGTGGCTCATATTCGCGAGGAACTCGCTCTTGGCCTGGCTGGCCTCGATCGCGCGGAATTTCTCGGTCTCGTACTTGCTTGCCAGGTCGGAAAGTTGCGCCTTGCTGGCCTCAAGCCGGCCTACGGCGTCGCGCATGGCCTCTTCGTCCCGGCTGCGTTCGGCCTCTCGAAGTTTCAGGGCCGTGATGTCGACAGCGGTCATGACCAGGCCGCCCGACGGCGTGCGTCGCTCATGGACCTGCGCCCAGCGTCCGTCGGTGAACTCCACTTCGCGCACGCCGGGGGCACCGCCGTCGGGCTTCAGGGACTGCCGGATGGCCTGCCGGGTAAGGCGGGAGAATTCAGCGTGAGGGGAGTCGGGCTTCATCAACTCGGCGTCGAGGTTGAACATGCGGGCAAAGGCGGAATTAGCACCAGCCAGCCGGCCTTCGGCATCCCAGCAGGCGAAGGCCGAGGCCATGATCTGGACGGCTTCCACCAGGGATTCCGGCGGAGCCTCGCCCTTGTTCCCGGGCGGTACGCCATCCGGTCCCCCCCGGGTGCCCCTGCGTCCGAGCCAGAGGCCGCCGGCGCCCGTCAGGACCCCCAGGGGGCCGGCCATCATCAGCACAGTTGAAAGGGCCGGTGCAGCGTCGCGGACCGACACGGCGAGGCCAGCGGTCAGGACCGCTGCGCCCAGTCCGGCAAGCATCAGGGGGCCGTTCGCAACGCCACTCCACAGGGCGGGGCGTGGGGTCTGTCCGAAATCGCTGACTGCCGACACCGCTCAAGCTCCCACGAAGGAGGGCCCTGCGCCGCTCCGACTCACGTCTTCACCACGGAGAGGGTGAACAGTTCGCCAACGCCTGGGTCTGAATCTGTGGAAATCAGCCCTCCAGCGACCGTCCGACCAGCTCCAGCACATTACGGGAGAGACCCGGCGCGGCGGCGATCCGCTCCAGCTGGGCCTTCATCTTCGCCCCAAGGTCGGGCTGGTAGCGGCGCCAGGATCCCAGGGGCTCCACCAGCCGGGCGGCGATCATGGGGTTGTAGCGATCCACCGAGAGGATCTGGTCCGCCAGGAAGCGATAGCCCGAGCCGTCCTCGGCATGGAAGCGGGCCGGATTGGCCGAGGCGAAGGTCGCCACCAGGGCCCGGAGCCGGTTCGGCGTCTGGGCGTCGAAATCCGGGTGGCGCGTCAGGGCGATCACCCGTTCCAGGGCCTCAGGCGAGGGGTCCCGGGCCTGCAGGGCGAACCACTTGTCGATCACCAGGGGCTCCTTCCGCCAGCGGGCGTGGAAGTCCTCCAGGGCCGAGGCGAAGGCCGCCCCGCCCAGGGTCATGAGGGCGTTGAGGCCACCAATGGCATCGGTCATGTTCCCGGCCGCCCGGTAATGGCCCTCGGCGAGGTCCCGGGTCTCTGTGCGGGGGTTGGCGGCCAGCAGATCCAGGGCCGCATTGCGCAGGGCGCGGCGTCCGGCGCTGGCGGCGTCGGGCGAGAAGCTGGCACCATCCTGCAGGCCCAGGTGTAGCCGCCTCAGGGCCGCCTCCAGGTGGACCGCCAGGCGCAGGCGCAGGGCCTCCCGGGCTGCGTGCAGGGCCGCCGGGTCGGCGGGCGGCCGGGCTACGGCCAGGTCGGCCTCACTGGGCAGGGCCAGCAGCAGGGCCTTGAAGGCGGGCTCCGAAGCCTGGTCGTCCAGGGCCCGGCCCATGGCCTCGGCGAAGCGCTCTTCGCCAACTTCATCGGGCGCGCCCCCCGCCCGGGCCAGGATCAGGTCGCGGGCTACCTCCTGGCCGGCCTCCCAGCGGTTGAACAGGTCGGCGTCGCCGGCCAGCTGGACATATCGATCGCCAGGACGCGCGTCCGACGAGAGCTCCACCGGTGCCGAAAATCCTCGCAGGGCCGAGATCACCGGCCGCGAGGTCACACCGGACAGGGTGAGGCGCGTCTCCTCGGCCTCCAGGATCACCAGGGTCTCGTCCAGGGCCTGATCGTCGCGACGAAAGGCCATCGTCCGGCCCTCGGCGTCCAGCAAGCCCAGGCGGACCGGGACCGGCAGGACGCGCTTGTCGGCCTGGCCCGGGGTCGCCGGCGTCCTCTGGATGAGAGTGATCTCCAGCTCGCCTGTCTCCGGCGTCCAGCGCGAGGTCAGCCGCACCCTCGGGGTACCAGCCTGCTCGTACCAGGCGAAGAAGGCTGACAGGTCCTGGCCGGAGACTTCGGCGAAGCAGGCGATGAAGGCCTCCACCGTGGTGGCGTGCCCGTCCCAGCGCTCGAAGTAGAGATCCATGCCCTTCCGGAAGGCCTCGGCCCCGATCAGGGCTTTCAGCATCCGGATCACCTCGGCACCCTTCTCGTAGATGGTCGCCGTATAGAAGTTGTCGATCTTCAGGTAGCTGGCGGGGCGCACCGGATGGGCCAGGGGGCCCTGGTCCTCGGCGAACTGCCGGGCCCTCAGGGCCTTGACGTCCTTGATCCTCTGCACCGCCTCGCCGCGCATGTCGGCCGAGAAGCTCTGGTCGCGGAAGACGGTCAGACCCTCCTTCAGGCACAGCTGGAACCAGTCGCGGCAGGTGATCCGGTTGCCCGTCCAGTTGTGGAAGTACTCGTGCGCCACCACGCTCTCGATGCGCTCATAGTCCAGGTCCGTCGCCGTCTCCGGGTCGGCCAGCAACAGGGACGAGTTGAAGATGTTGAGGCCCTTGTTCTCCATGGCCCCGAAGTTGAAGTCGCGCACGGCGACAATCATGAAGAGGTCCAGGTCGTACTCGCGGCCAAAGGCCTCCTCGTCCCAGCGCATGGACCGTTTCAGGGCGTCCATGGCATAGGCCGCCCGGGCCGACATGCCCGGGTCGACATAGACCTTCAGCTCCACCTTCCGCCCGCTGGCGGTAATGAAGCTGTCGGCCAGTTCGTCCAGCTCTCCGGCCACCAGGGCGAAGAGGTAGCAGGGCTTGGGGAAGGGATCGTTCCAAACCGCGTATCGGCGCCCGTCCGGTCCCCGGCCAGTCTCCACCAGGTTGCCGTTGGAGAGGAGGCGCGGCCAGGCGTCGTCCGCCGTCATGCGCACGGTGAACCGGGCCAGGACGTCCGGCCGGTCAGGGTACCAGGTGATGGTGCGGAAGCCCTCGGCCTCGCACTGGGTGCAGAACCGCCCCCCCGACATGTAGAGCCCCTCCAGGGCCTTGTTGGCCGCCGGGTTGATCTCGACCTCGGTCTCCAGGACGAAGGCATCGGGGACGTCGGGGATGGTCAGGCTGTGGTCATCTGCAGTGAATGCGCCTGGCTCCAGGACCTGGCCATCGATGGCGAGGGACAGCGTCTTCAGCCGCTCTCCGTCC
>JBMOEP010000177.1:0-4755 GCA_049314675.1 Phenylobacterium sp. | reverse complement strand
CCCAAGGGGGAGGTGGACCGGGGCAAGGCCCCGGGACGGAGGGGGTCAACGGCGCTTGCCTCAGGCGCCCTTTTCCAGGGCCCTCAATAGGGCGAGCACGTCCGGGTCGCCAAAGGGCATGAGTTGGGTCAGCAGGACGCCGGCCTTGCCCGCTTCGGGGTCCGCCCAGAAATAGGTGTTGAAGATCCCCGCCCAGTTCAGGGCACCAGGCCTGCGCCCCTGCTTCGTCGCCTCCGGTGTGACCACCGAGGCGAGGCCATGGCCGGTCAGCATGTCCGGATAGAGGTCGAAATCGGTGGTCAGGGCGCCGTTGGCGGTCTTGAAGGCCCCGGCCTTGAGGGATCCCGTCTGCACCTCGCTGAGGGACTGCACGGTCTGCGGCTTCAGTATGCGGGCACCGTCCAGCTCCCCGCCGTTCAGCAGCATGCGCAGGAAACGGATGTAGTCCGGTGCCGTGCCATGCAGGCCGCCGCCGCCGGACAGGACCTCGGCCTCGGTGCCGCCGGGCGGGGTCGGAGCCGGAAAGAGGGTTCCCTCGACCCGCAGGTGGGCGGTGGCCCGGCGCTCCGGGTCCACGGGGGCGAAGCCGGTGTCCGTCATGCCCAGGGGCCCGAGGATATGGTCATTGAGGTAGGCGTTCAGGCGCTGGCCGCTGGCGGCCTCCACGGCCAGGCCCGCCCAGTCGATGCCGATCCCGTAGCTCCAGGCCTCGCCGGGATCGTGCAGCAGGGGCAGGACGTGCGCTGACCGGGCGCCACCGTTCGGATCTGCCGCCCCGGTGACCCGATGCCAGCGGGTGAGGTCTGCGCTCAGGAAGGCATAGCCAAATCCCGAAGTGTGGGTCAGCAGATCGCGGAGGGTCGGAGCCCGCCGGACCGGGCGCAGGCGCGGGGCGCCATCCTCGCCAAAGCCTTCAAGCACCTTCAGGTCAGAGAACTCCGGCAGCAGACCCGACAGGTCGCCGTCGAGGCTGAGCCGGCCCGCCTCCACCTCCCGCAGGGCCGCAACCGAGACCACCGCCTTGGTCATGCTGGCCAGCCAGAAGATCGTATCCTGGGTCATGGCCGACGGCACACCGGCCTGCCGGACCCCCGCCTCACGGGTGTAGGTGACGCCGTCCCGGTCCGCTACAGCCGCCACGGCACCGGCGATGCGCCCGGAGGCCACCGCCGCTTCCAGCGCCTTCTCAAAGCCTGCGTACACGCCCGCCTCCCCGGTCAGAGGCCAAGCACCATCTTGGCCATGATGTTGTGCTGGATCTCGTTCGACCCCGCATAGATCGAGGTCTTGCGGTAGTTGAAATAGTGCGGCGCCAGGGTGGCGGCATAGTCCGGACCGGCCCGCGGCTCGTTGCGCTCGCCGCGGATCTCGGCCCAGGTGTCGCGCACGAAGGGCGCGGCGTAGATGCCGGCGGCTTCGAGGGCCAGCTCGGTGATGGCCTGCTGGGCCTGGCTGCCCTCCAGCTTGAACATGGAGGACACCGCCCCCAGGGTCTCGCCCGTCACCCGGGCGCCGAAGACGCGCAGCTCGGTGGCGTTCAGCGTGTCCACCTTGATCTGCATCTCGGCCAGCTTGCGCCGGAAGGCCGGGTCATGGACCAGCTTGCCGCCGCCGTCGGAGGCCTGCAGGGAGGCGATCTGCTTGACCTTCTCCAGCTGGTGAGTGAGGCCCGGGGCATAGGGATTTCCCCGCTCGAACTGCAGCAGGTACTTAGCGTAGGTCCAGCCCTGGCCCTCTTCGCCGATCCGGTTGGAGATCGGCACGCGGACGTTGTCGAAGAAGACCTGGTTGATTTCCTGCTCGCCCTGGGCGGGGCCATCCAGGGTTGGCAGGGCCACGATGGAAATGCCCGGCGTCTTCATGTCCAGCAGCAGGAAGCTGATGCCCACCTGGCGGATGGCCTCGTTCGAGGTCCGCACCAGGCAGAACATCCAGTCCGCCCACTGGGCGTAGGTGGTCCAGATCTTCGAGCCGTTCAGGACATAATGGTCGCCGTCCAGCTCAGCCTTGAGCGAGAGGGAGGCCAGGTCCGATCCCGAACCCGGCTCGGAATAGCCCTGGCACCACCAGACGTCGGTGGACAGGATCCTGGGCAGGTGTTCGGCCTTCTGCTCGGGCGTGCCGAAGGCCATGACCACCGGGGCGCACATGGTCAGCCCCATGTTCGAGGTCGAGGGCGCGCCCGCCAGGGCCATCTCCATCTCGAAGATGTACTTGCGGCTGTGGCTCCAGCCCGTGCCGCCGTATTCCTCCGGCCAGTCCGGGGCGATCCAGCCCTTTTCATTCAGCCGCTTAAGCCATCGGACCTGGCCCGCCTTGTCGATGTGGGCGTTCTTCGACTGCGCCGAGCGGGCGCGCATGTCGTCGTCGAAGGCTTCGGCGATGAAGGCCCGGACCTCGTCCCGGAAGGCGAGGTCCTCCTTGTTGAAGGCCAGGTCCATGGTTTTCGTCTCCGTGTCAGACGCCGTCGAGGTATTCGATCTCGGGCCGGCCACCCATGCAGGGACCCATCTTCGGGCCCGCCGCCTTGAAGTATTCCGTGCCGCCGTGGTGCTTCAGGGCCGCCTCGTCGGCGTAGAGTTCCAGCACCTTGTAGACCTGCGCGTTCGTGCGGCTGCGGGTCAGCTGGTAGGCGTGGCAGCCGGGCTCATTCGCCTTCACCTGCTTGGCCAGTTCGGTGAAGATGGCTTCGAACTCCGCGTTCTTGCCTTCCGCTACGGTCAGGGTCGCGATGACACCGATCATTCCAGTTCCTCCGGTTGTGTGAGGCTGGGAACGGTAGAGGCACCCCCCGCAGGCGGCAAGCCCCGCCGCAGCGTCACCCGGTGGGAAATCAGCGCTTAGGGCCGTCCTTGTCGCTCCAGCCGTAGGCAACCCACTCGTGGCCGCCCACCCGCTGGGCCTCGATCACATCGCCTGTCGCCCCCGTTGCCGAAGCGGCCCGCACCGGCGGGCGGCGCAGCCGCCCCGTCAGGGCGGCGAGGCCCAGGAGGGTCGTGCCAATCACCGCCACCACCACGACGGTCGCCGCCGCGAACAGGGCCGCCACGGCCGCCAGCAACAGCCCTGCCACCGCCCCCAGGACCGCGAGCACGGCCTTGGGGCCGCGAAGGAAGGCAGCACCGGAACGATTAGCGATACGGATCATCGACATCCTCTGCATGGGGCAGGGCCGAACCCTCCGGTCCAGCCTCCCGCACATGTTGTGCGCGCCCACAGGGGCGTCAACTGGAATCCGTCCGGACAAGGGGGCTCCGGGCAGGGGCCAGCGGGAAAAAACCGTGAAGGGTCGTGAATAACGGACCGCGGGCCGCCGGCCCGGGGTGGGACAACCCCGTGCCCATCAGGCACCGCCATCCCGCCGGGAAAGTGTGTCTTGCGCTGACGCCATCCCCAACGCCCTCCGCCTGAGGCGGAAGGTGTCGCAGGCAACTGAGGTCCGCCCCTACCCCCTCGCCGCGGCGACTTCCGCCCGTTCGCGGCGGATGGAGTCGTAGGCGGCGTTGAGGGCGGCGGACTTGGCGTGGGCGATGTCGAGGTATTCGTCGGGCAGGCCCAGGGCGTGGATGCGGTCCGGATGGGCGTCGGCGATACGGCGCCGCCAGACGGCCTTCAGGTCCGCGTCCGAGGCGTCGTGCGGGGCGTCGAGTACGGCGTAGGGGTCGCCATCGGGGGCTCCCAGATGGGTGGCGCGAATCCGGCGGTAGGACAGGGGGCCAAAGCCGAACAGCTCGGCCACCCGCTCCAGATAGGCCTCCTCGTCGTCAGTGACCGCCCCGTCGGCGCCAGCGATGTGGAAGAGGCCGTCCAGAACGTCCTCGAGCAGGCCGGGACAGTTGCGGTAGCGGCGCGCCAGTTGGCGGGCATAGCTCTCGTATCCGTGGGTGGTCTGACGGGCCAGGTCGTAGAGGCGTTGGACATTGCCCTCGGACGCCGCCTCCGGGGAGAAGACCTCGGCGAAGGCGTCGAACTCTGAGACCCGGGCGCGACCGTCAGCCTTGGCCAGCTTGGCGCCGAGGGCGGTCACTGCCGTGGAGAAGGCCGGGTCTGCGCCGGGCGGGCCCGGCGGGCAGTCACAGTCGCCCGCATCCGGCCGTCGGACGGCCAGGGTCGCGATCCTGCTCCAGAAGCCCATTTCAGCGCCCCAGTCTCGCCGCGCCGCACCGACGGCGCGCTCCCTTCATGACGTCGTCCATATACCGGGCGGCGACTACGGGATTGTTACGTTTTCGACAGACGGAACCGCCCGGGCGCGGCCGACACTGGACGCAGCTTTCCCCGGTGTGGTCTTAAGCCCAGGTGAGCGGTGGCGGAGGCCCCTTGGACAGGCGCTGGACCTTCTGGATCGATCGTGGCGGAACCTTCACCGACGTGGTGGGGCGGACCGACGACGGCCAGGAGGCGACCGCCAAGCTCCTGTCAGCCTCGCCGGCCTGGGCGGACTCCGCCGTCGAGGGCATGCGGCGGCTGATGGGGGTGGCGCCCGATGCGCCCTTCCCCGGCGACCGGGTCGAGGCCATCCGCATGGGCACGACCGTGGCCACCAACGCCCTCCTGGAGCGACGCTTCGCCCGCACCCTGCTGATCACCAACCGCGGCTTCGCCGACGCCCTGCGGATCGGCGACCAGTCCCGACCGGACCTGTTCGCCCTCGACATCCGCCGCCCCGAGCCCCTGTTCGCCGGGGTCCTGGAGGTGGATGCGCGGCTGGGCGCCGACGGCGCGGTGGTCGAGCCCCTCGACCCTTCGGCCCTG
>JBMOEP010000176.1:0-4774 GCA_049314675.1 Phenylobacterium sp. | reverse complement strand
AGCGGGTGACATCGCCAAAGACCTCACCTCGCGCCCGCCAGCCGCCGGAATCGCCGCCGTACCAGACAATGCGCGCGAGGGTCTCGCCTGCGACCTCGCGCACCGCCGGATGGTCGCGGAGAACGGCGAGGCCGTCCGGCGGCAGGCCACGCAGGAGTTCCCGGAACGGCGCCTCGTACTCGGGAAAGGTCGGGAAGACGTTGACGTGGTCGTGCACCAGCGAGGTCAGCAGCAGCCTCTGCGGGTGGTAGAGGGCGAACTTGGACCGCCGGTCGTCCGGCCCGACGATGTACTCGTCGCCCTCGAGGATCATCTCGGGCGAGGTGCCCCATCTCCCGGTCGCCGGAAGCGAAGGCGAGATGGCCCCCACCAGCCAGCCGGCGTCGACCCCGCAGGACCTCAGGACATGGGCGGCCAGGGCCGCGCAGGTGGACTTGCCGAAGGAGCCGGCCACCACGGTGTTGAGCCGGCCCCGGGTCTGGTCGCCGACGAGTTCGGGGAAGGTGGTGACCTTGACGCCCCGCTCCCGGGCGGCCCGCGCCTCGACATTGTCGTCGCCGCCAAGCTTGGCGCTGGCCCCCTGGACGAGCACGTCGAGGTCTGCGGGCAGGTTGGCGGCATCCAGGCGCCAGGCGACCGGCAGGCCCAGGCCCTCGACAAAGGTGGACATGGGCGGAAACACATCCTGGTCGGAGCCGGAGACCTGGTGGCCAGCGTCCTGCATCATCTGGGCGACGGCCGCCATGCCGGCGCCAGCGATTCCGGTGAAGTGGATCTTCATGGCCCCCTTCCTGAAGTCCGCGCCCTTAATGTCGGATTAACCCTACCCGGCCAGGGTTTCACCGTCTTCCCTGAAGACATCCACCATCATCACCTCGCGCCCGGCTCTGGCCGGGCGTTCTTTTCTCCGGCCTTTGAGAGTCCCGGCAGAGGTGCTGTAGTGCGCGAAGAAACGCAGGGAGGACAACGCCATGGCCAGGGCCGCAGCCGGCTTCAAGACCCGCCTGGAGCCGCAGGACGAGTTCCCGCACGATCCAGGGGCCTTCAAGAACTACAACGAGAGCATGTATTTCAACGTGTTCGACCCGGCACGGAAAGCCGGGGGCTGGTTCCGGATCGGCAACCGGCCCAACGAGCACTACGCCGAGATGACGGTCTGCCTCTACCTGCCGGATGGCCGGGTGGCCTTCATGTTTGGCCGCCCGACCATCGAAGCGAACACCGAGATGAACGCCGGCGGCCTCAAGGTCGAGGTGGTCGAGCCGTTCAAGCGCCTGCGGGTCACTTATTCCGGCAAGGCCCTGCTCCTCGCCAGGCCGTACGAGATGGCCGACCCCAAGCGCGCCTTCCGCGAGAACCCTTCCCTGCCCTGCACGGTCGAACTGGACTACGAGGGCGTCTCGCCCATGTACGGCGGCGAGACGGTCCGCGAGGACGGGACTCCGATCGAGATCGACCCCGAGAAGTCCTTCGCCAAGGCCCACTATGAGCAGCACTGCGCCGCAAGGGGCCGGTTCATCATTGGCGACGAGAGCTTCGAGATCGACGGCCATGGACTGAGGGACAAGTCCTGGGGCCCCCGCCACTGGCAGGCCATAGACTGGTACCGCTGGTGCCCGATGAACTTCGGCCGCGACTTCGGCATGATGCTTTCGGTCATTGGCGACGGAAAGGGTGGGGCCCGGCAGGGCGGCATGGTCTTCCGGGACGGGATCTATGACCTCATCACCGAATGCCGGATCGAGAGCGACTGGGACGAACACGGCTACCAGACCCACCTCCGCGCCGAGGTGAAAACCGAGGGTGGCAAGGCCTATTCCGTTACGGGTCGGGTCCTGTCCCTGATCCCCCTGCGGAACCGTCGGACCACCGCTGAGGGCGTCGAACTCCAGACCCGGATCACCGAGGGCATGACCGAGTACCGGTGCGGCGACCTGGTGGGCTATGGCCTGTCGGAATACCTGGACCAGATCGTCGACGGACAACCCAACGGCAAGGCCGCCGGCTACTGAGGTGCCGGGGAGATGGACGCGCTTGCGCACCTGTGCGGCGCGGTCTATAGCCCCGGTCCTTCCAGATGATCCCCGATAGCTCAGCTGGTAGAGCAGTCGGCTGTTAACCGACTTGTCGCAGGTTCGAGTCCTGCTCGGGGAGCCATCCTCTTCCGTAGATTGCCGCCTTCCGGGCGGTCGTGTCAGGGAGCACCATGGAAGTCTTCTACGAACAACTCGCCGAGTGGTGGCCCGTGATCTCCCCCGTCTCCGACTACACCGGAGAGTGCGCGGAGATTCGTCGCGTCCTGAAGGCCCACCGACCCCATGCACGGACCCTGCTGGAGCTGGGCAGCGGCGGCGGGCATGTGGCCTTCCACCTGAAGGCGGACTTCGACTGCACCCTGACCGACCTCAGCCCCGCCATGCTGGAAGTCTCCAGGCGCCTGAACCCTGGCTGCCTCCACATCCAGGGCGACATGCGCACCCTGGACCTCGACCGACACTTCGACATTGTCCTGGCCCACGACGCCATCGCTTACATGACCTCGGAGGCCGACCTGCGGGCCGCCTTTGCCACCGCCCATCGCCACCTCGCCCCCGGCGGGCTTGCCCTTTTCGTTCCCGACGAGGTCCTTGAGACCTTCGAGCTCGGCGACTCCGATCTCTCTCTCTTTGGCGGCGAAACGCCAGACGGGCGGTCCGCCCGGGCCATGGAGTGGTGCGGTGAGCTGGCGGCGGACGGGACCACCACCGTCCACTACGCCTTTCTCCTGAAGGACGCAGACGGCCAGGTGACCACCGCCGGCGAGACCCATCACGTCGGCGTCTTCGCCCGCGCCGACTGGGAGCGCTGGCTGGAGGCGGAGGGCTTCTCAGTAGAGACGGTGCGGGAAGAGACGGACGAGGACCATACTCCGCGGTTCCTCTTCCTCGGGACGCGGAGAGAGGTTTGACCTCCGGGTTGTCCGCGAGGGTTTGGCGGTCGAGGCGACATCCGCTCTAATGGGCGTGGGGCGTGAAGTGCGCCTGGAGTTCCCGATCTCATGGCCTGGACCGCAGTCTTCAAGGGTGAAGCGCCCGAGCGAGTTAATCGCTGGCTGGCGCACCGGGGTGTCTGCTCGCGTCGGGAGGCCGAGGCGCTGATCACGTCGGGGCGGGTGCGGATAGATGGCGAGACGGTCCAGGATCCCGGCCGTAAGATTCTCCCGGGTCAGACCCTCGAAGTTCAGGACGGAGATGACGCCGCGAAAGCCGTGACCATCCTCGTGCACAAGCCGCCCGGCCTGGTCAGCGCCCACCCGGAGCCCGGACAGTCCGAGGCCCGCAGCCTCCTCACTTCAGAGCGCGCCGAGGGCGGTGCCGCCCCTCCCCCCGACGACCTCAGCCTGCCCCCGGCCGGCCGGCTGGACCGGGAGTCCCGGGGCCTTCTCGTCCTCACCTCAGACGGGGTGGTGGCCCGGGCCCTCATCTCGCCAGCCTCGACGCTAAAGAAGGAATACCAGGTGCGCGTCGCCGGCGGCCTGACGCCCGAGCAGATCGCCCGGCTCCGCCACGGCCTGTACCTGGACGGCCGGCCCCTGAAGTCCGCCGGGGTCTTCCGCAAGGGCGAGGACCGGCTACGCATTGTCCTGACAGAGGGCCGGAACCGGCAGATCCGGCGGATGTGCGAGATGGTCGGTCTCCGGGTCACCGACCTGCAGAGGAGCCGGATCGGCCCGCTGTCACTCGACGGCCTGCCCGAAGGCCGCTGGCGCTTCCTGACGGCAGCGGAGAGACGTGACCTCCTGGCGGCCGACCTCCCTTCCCAAGGCCAGGGAACCGGCCCATATCTGGAAGAGGACTGACAGGGACGGCGCAATGAATTCGAAATCCCGGCCGGACTGGCGACGGCGCGGTCTCCTCGCCCTCGTGGCCCTCGCCCTCCTGGGCCTCATCGGCTTCGGTGTGCGCAGCTGCCGCTCTGAGCCCGAGGCCCCACCCTATCGGACTGGGCAGGTCGAACAGGGTGCCCTTGTCCAGACCGTTTCGGCGTCCGGGGTGATCGAAGCCCTCGTCACCATCGAGGTCGGATCCCAGATCTCCGGGCAGATCATGTCGATCTCGGCGGACTTCAATGACCGCGTAAAGGCGGGCCAGGTGCTGGCGGAGCTCGATCCCCAGACCTACCAGTCCCGGCTGCGCCTTGGGCAGGCGGACGTCGCCGCCGGCGAGGCCACCGTGAAGCAGGCCGAGGCCCAGGCTCAACAGGCCCGGCAGGACCTCGCCCGCAGGCGCTCCCTGGCGTCCCAGGGGTATTATTCCGCCGCCGCCCTCGAAGCCGCGGAAGCCCAGGCGCGCACCACCTCCGCTGCACTTGAAGTGGCAAGGGCTCGGGTTCAGCAAAGCCGCGCCAGCCTGAGCACCACGCAGGTGGACCTGTCGCGGACGCGCATCATCTCGCCGATCGACGGGATCGTCGTCCTGCGGGCCATCGAGCCCGGCCAGACCGTCGCTGCCAGTTTCCAGGCACCCGTCCTGTTCCGCATCGCCCGGGACTTCGACCGGGTGAAGGTGAAGATCTCCGTCGACGAGGCCGACATCGGCGGGGTGAAGGAGGGCCAGGCGGTGACCTTCTCGGTGGATGCCTTCCCGGACCAGGTGTTCGACGGCCTCGTCACCCAGGTCCGCAAACAGCCCGTCATGGAACAGAACGTTGTGGCCTACACGGTCATGGCTGAGGCGCAGAACACGGGCGGTCGCCTCTTGCCGGGCATGACGGCGAACGCAGACATCGTAATCCA